>CBDUBS010000058.1:0-20134 GCA_965365445.1 uncultured bacterium
CAGCGCCGCGCCTGCATCCCCGGCCAGACCGCCCGGGTCAGGCGGATGGCGGCGAAGAGCTTGAGGTCGAGGTCGGCCTGCCACAGCGCGTCGTCCACCTCTAGGAAGGGGCCGCGCTGGCTGGTGCCGGCGTTGTTCACCAGGATGTCCACCGGCTTGTTTTCTTCCTTTACCCGCTCGATGAAGCGGTAACCCGCCTCGCGATCGGCGAAATCGCAGGCGTAGCCCTTGAAGGAGCGCCCGAGGGCCGTTACCTCCCGCTCGACGTCGCTGCCGGTTTCTTCGAGTGAGGCCGATACGCCGATGATGTCCGCGCCGGCTTCGGCGAGTGCGACGGCCATGCCCCGCCCGATGCCGCGCTTGCAGCCGGTAACGAGGGCGGTTTTGCCGTCGAGTTTGAACAGATCCAGTACGTTCATGACAGTTGGGTCAGTCGCTTACCCGGATGAGGTACTTGATGCCCTCCGGGTTGCGATCGATGGTTTCAAAAACCCTCTGCACCTCGTCCAGCGGGGTCACGTCCGTCACCAGGCGGTCCAGAGGCAGGTCTCCGCTTGCGGCGAGCCGGATGGCTTCCTCGAAGTCCTCCGGCTCGTACACGCGCACGCCGATCAACTTAAGCTCTCGCCAGAAGAATTTAAAGAGATCGACCGGCCGCGGCTGCGAATGAATGGCGACCATTACGATACGGCCCCGGGTGCGGGCGATCCGGGTCATGGCCTCCACACCGGCAGCCGTACCGGACACCTCGAATACCACGTCGGCCATGGCCTCCTGTGTGAAGCGGGCGACGGCTTCGTCCAGGTTCTCGTTCCCCGGATCGACCCCGGCCAGGCCGAGGCTCGCGGCAAAATCCAGCCGGTTCCGGTTCACTTCGGAGATCAGCACGTCCGCTCCTTTTTGCCTGGCCACCAGCGCGATGAGCAGCCCGATGGGACCGCCGCCGATGACCACGGCCCGGTCGCCCGGGCGCAGTTCGGCCAGGCGCACGTCGTGGCAGGCCACCGCCAGCGGCTCGATGAGCGCCCCGTGTTCGAGCGATAGCCCGTCCGGCAGCTTGTGTAGCGTATGGGCCGGCACCACCCAAGACTCCTGCAGGGCGCCCGGCGAATCGATGCCGATGAACTTGAGGTTTTTGCCGATGTGGGTGCAGCCGTTATCCACAGGCTCCGAGGGGCCGGGATTCAGGGGCCGCACGGCCACCCGGTCGCCCGGCGCCACGTTGGTTACCCCCTCACCCACCTCGGCCACGACGGCCGAGGCTTCGTGCCCGATCACCTGGGGGGCGCGGACGCGGTGATCCATGTGGCCGTGGTAGATGTGGATGTCGGTGCCGCACACCCCGCAGTAGGCTACTTCGAGGCGCGCCTCGCCCGGGCCGGGAGCGGCCGGTGTGCTTTCCCGGACGGCGAAGGTTTTCCCTCCCTCATAATACGCTGCTTTCATGACGATTTCGGTAGTGCCGGATCGGGGTTCTCGCCCCGGCCGGCGGGTTTGCCCGGCTCAACGCTGCACGATCTGGAGCATGTTGCCGTCCGGGTCGGAAAAGCTGCGGAGGCGCCCCCCTCCGATGGCCTCGATAACCTCGCCGGCCCACGACACGTTCTTCCGGTCCAGTTCTTCCATGGCCGCGTCCAGGTCGCTTACGCGCAGGGCCAGGTGCGACCAGCCCGGCGACCATGTCGTTCGCTGGGGGCGGGGGGTTTCGTCCCGCGGCATGATCTCGATGAACGTGCCGTCGGGTGCTTTCAGGATCCATACCGGCTTGTCGTTCCGGTGGTACCGTTCGTACCCGAGTACGTCGCAATACCACGCCGCCAGTTCGTCTACGTTTTCGGCGGCAACCGCCGGGTGATCCAGGCCAGTGAAGTTCTTCATACCGGTAAGGTTATTTTTCGGCGGGCTCGAAGGGCCGCGCCGGTTGATCGGAGGAAAGGGTGAACACATTGCACTCGTGGAGCGACATCGGGGTGAGGCTGTATGGCCCCTCGTATCCGGTGTCGCCCAGCATGTGGGCCGCCAGCGCAATCGAGAGCGGGTAGAACCACGATCCGAGCATGATACGATCCCGCGAGGGATCTTCGTCGCGGTATTCGGCCGTGGGGGCTTTTTCATCGGCCTTCCAGATCCAGTGCGGCCGCGATACCCACTGCTCGGGCCGGGAGTCGCGGCGGTGGATGAGCCACCCCACCCCGTCCGGCGATTCATGCATCAGGGCATGATCGAGGTAGGCCCGGGCGGCCCGCTCCAGATCCTCCCGCCGGTAGTCGGTCTGCTCGGCCAGGTTTGCCATCATGTACGCCCCGTCGTAATCCGGGCAGTCCGATCCGTGGGGCCAGAACGAGCCGTCGGCGAGCTGGCACAGGAGCGTGGAATCCACGCACCGCTCGAGCCCTCTTACCGGCCATCCCTGAGCGTAATATACCGGCACGACGTGGATCGTGCCGAAGAGGCCGTTATCCCGGTCGGCTCCGAACTGCGTGCCCCAGAAGCCGGTTTCTTCGTCCAGCAGTTCTTCGAGCGCCGGGTACATGCCCTCCTCCATTACCCGGTCCACCTCGCTCCAACCGAACCAGTCGCGGGCGCCCATGAGCGCCGTGGCGCAGGCGAGCACCTGGTTGCCCGCCGCCCACGAGTTGCTCCAGTCGTAGTGTTTCACCCAGCGATACAGCGCCCCCGTTTCCATGAGCGGTTCGAGGAACGTAAACGGGTGCTCCGGTTTGCGCCCGAGCAGCCGCATCGACCACAGGTTGCCCCGGGTGTAGTGCCAGTACGGCTCCAGAGCTTCGATGGACAGGGCGCCCCCGCCCACGCGTTCGGGTTGGCTCGCGTAGAATCCGTGCGGCGTCTGACGCTGGTTGAAATACGCCGCCCAGCGGTCGAGATCCGCATCGGTATACCCGTCCATCCGGCCGAACATCGACCGGATGTGCAGCGCGTGGTACGATCCGTAGAAACTCTCGCCGCCGCCCGCCTCCTTCTGGTAGGTCGCCGGGTGGTCCCCGAGTTTCATGGCCTCCACGAAAGCCAGGGCGGATCGCCGGACCCGCTCGTATCCTGAGGTAGGTTCTTTCATCATCTGTCGCGTTTGAAGGTGTAGGTATCTTCGGATTCCCGGAGCGTCCAGCCTGCCGATTCGCTTCCTCCGGTCAGGGCGGCCTCCAGGGGTTCTTCCGAGCGCAGGGTGAGGGTCCATCGCTGGCCCGGACGGCTCGCCGCATAGGAGCCTGCATCGGCTTCCACCCTCCATCCATCGATGCGTCCGTAGTCGTCCACGACGAAGGTGTGTACGGCCGTGCGGTACAGGGCCGGAGCGCGCTCCATCCAGCGGTATAACATGCCCGAACCGGGGCGGCCCTCCCCGAGCCGATCCGGCTCCGGGTGGTACGCATCGTGGACGTAGGCGTAGATGGGGCCGTGGAGCCGCCCTCCGGCGTGGTGGCTCAGGATGAGGCCGGCCGCGTGGCGGCGCAATGTCACCCGATCCGGCAGCCCAACTTCGAACTCCGATTCCCCGTCGCGGTTGTTGAGCAGCCAGTTCCAGATGGTCGTGACGGGTTCCGAAGCCCGTATCCGGTCGATCACGAACAGCACGTGCTCGCCTCCCCGGATCCAGAACCGGGAGAACTCCCGTATCGGATCGCCGTACAAGCCGCCCGCCTCCGAGCCTACCGCCGCGGCCTCGCCGGACCCTTCCATCAGCAGCCGCCGCCCGCGCGGCCGCACCGGCGAGCTTACGCGCCCGCCTTCTATTCGTCTGCGCCCCGCCAGACTCGACTGCTCGATCTGTTTCGCCTTGGCGAGGTCCTCCTGCAACCCGAGTTCGTCCTGGTAGGCTAGGAACGTACAGGTGTTGTGCGTCTGGGTGCTGCTCTCCAGCCCGTGGATCAGGTTGCGGTAGCAGCTGTGGCCGGGGTCCACGACGAGCCGCTCCCGGTTGTGTACGAGGATGAAATGGTTGATGTCGCCGTGCAGGTGGCCCGGTCCGTACAGATCTTCGCTGCCTCCCTGGATCGCGAGAATGGACGGCGCCTCCCATCCCGAGCGGACGATTACGTTGCCGTTGGAGAACAGGGCCAGTTCGGGCAGCCCGGCTTCGGCCGGAGCCGTCGGGGCCGCTGCACCGGCCAGGAACGGCACGGTCAGGAAGCCCCAGTTGGTGCGCAGCCCGAAGGAAGCCAGGTTGCCGGGCTCCTGATCGGGGACGGGGCCGTACACCGTATCGAAAAGCCACCGGGCTACCCCGGCCTCGGCTGTACCCCGGCAGCGAGCAGCCACCTGCAACAGAACGTCGCCGGAGGGCCGAAAGGTAGCGCCGCTGTCGTTGAAATTGGCGGACCTGGCCCTTGGCGTCGCCCCCCAGCCGGAGAGCGGCTTCATATAAAACAAACTGCTCGCCATCCAGGGGATGGCGCGGGCCTGCACTTCGGGGCCGGCCGCCCGGACACCCGTATCGGAGCGATGGGCGGCCTCGTATGCAAGCATCAGCGCAAAGGCGAGGTAGTTGCCGTACTGTAGCGATTCGGCGTACGAGCCGTCCGGCTGGAATGCCTGGGCGCAGATCTGCGTTTCGGCGGCTCCCTGTTCCAGCGCGTCCCGGTCGCCGAGGACGGCCGCCGCCACCGTTACGCCGGACGCCATGATGGAGCGCCAGTTCGCCAGGTGGGTGTTGCGCTCCAGCCAGCGACGGCACAGGAGCATCCCCTTATCCGTCAGGGCCTGCCGGACTTCCCCGGCCGCCCCGTCGGTGAACGCCTCCCGGGCCAGGTCGAGCGTCGCAGCGAGCGCCCAGCACAGGTGCGCCGTTTCGAGGTGGCCGACCGGCGGCCGGGTTACGTGGTCCCGAAACCACGGCCCTACCCAGTCCGATACCGGGCGGCGAGCCACGGCCAGTGCCGTATCGCGCAGCCATACCCCGAGCGCTTCGTCCGGGGCGAGCGCATACGCCATCGCCCCTTCCGAAAGGTACTCGAACGCCGGATACCACCAGGCGGCATCCTCGTGCATACCCAGAAGCCCCGGCGTGCCGCTACGCCGCCGCGCCCGCGCCCGCAGGGCCGCGTAAAACCGGCCCACCATGAGGTCGCCCTCATCGAGCTTCCTGCGGACGGCCTCGCGTTCGGCAGGGGTCAGAAACAGGGGGTCGCCGGGGGTTTCTCGAACGGATCGTTCCATTGCGTATGGCCGGTGTGGTTGCGCGCTGGTCAGAAATAGCCGCCCCGGGCCACGACTTCCGTTGGCCGCATTCCCGAGCGCACCATGTCCTTGATCTCGATTTCCTTGTTCAGGATTTTTTCGGCGGCGACCAGCACGTCGTAGGCAATCGCTCTCGGGATGGCGATAACCCCGTCGATATCACCGAAAATCCAGTCGCCCGGCGTTATCGCGATCTCGCCCATCAGGATCGGCTTCTGGTAATGGTACATCCGGAACCGCCCCAGCATTCCGGTGCTCGATTTATACTTGTGAAACACGGGAAATCCCTGTTCGAGAATGGCGCGGGTATCCCGAATCCCGTTGACCACCGCCCCACGGCAGCCGCGGTTCACGGCCGCCATCGTCATGACCTCCCCCCACTGGGAGGTCACGGTGTCGCCGGTGCAGTCCCACACCACCACGCTATCCTCGTGCAGGGTTTCCAGCATCCGGGCCCGCATCTCGAACTCGCCGTCGGTCGTGATGTCGGGGCCGCCCTTGACCGTAAAGGCTTCTCCGGCCAGCAACATTTCCTCGCGCAGCGGGGCAAAATCCGCCGGCAGGGATGTGGCCTTGAAGCCGTACTGGAACCGGAGCACGTCGTTGACGGCGCCGGTAAAAAGGCGGAGGTACCGCTGTCGCATTTCACGGACCGGTATCGGGAAAGCTTCCACCCGGCCGTTCTGGTTTCGTTCGTCTACGCCGTCGTTCATCGGTGTAAGGATTTACTTATGAGGGCTACGGAGCGGCTGCCCGGCGTAAAGCTCGCCGGAGGGTTCATCGGCAACCGCAGTGGGTTCTGGAACGGCCGTCCGGCCCGTACGCCGGTAGTAGGCATAGCAGACGCCGGCCCCGGCCAGGCACAACACCCCGGCGCCGAGCGTCAGGCCCCCGCTCAACACGGCCAGGGAAGGCAGGCTCATGGTTACGTACAGAATGCCGGTGCATCCGAAGGCAATGCTCAGCAGGAGCACGAGCGCCCGGCGGAACCCCGGGTCGGCTACCGGCTTGTCCCGCTCGGGCACCGGGGTATGCAATCGCCGGAAAAACCGTTCTACCCGCTCCCGGTAGTCGGCCGACGCCGCAGGCCCGGGGGTCGGGAAAAACAACACGGCCAGGCTGACGGCAATCACGATCAGGGTGGCCGCCTCCCAGGATACTTCGGGGTGCGCGTTCAGGAAAAACGCCACGGCCACACCGATGACTACGCTCGCCACCGCACCCAACGGGCGCACCCTTCGGATGACGATGCCCGCCACGAGCGGTATCGCCAGCGGGATCGCCAGCCCGGTCAGGATCATGTTGGCCTGAAACGCTCCCCCGAACCGCCCGACGAACACCGCTCCGGTGACGATCATCGCCCCGATGACTACGGTGGTCAGGCGGGCCACGAACATCAACTGCCGATCCGAAGCGCCGGGCCGTACCAATCGCTGGAATATATCCCGCGTGAACACGCCGGCCGTCACGTTGAACTCGGCGCTCACGGTAGACATGGTGGCGGCAAACATGGATGCGATCATCAGGCCCATGATCCCCGGAGGGAGCACCTGCAGGGCTACCGCGGCATACGCCATCTCCGGGTTGTCCAGACCCGGCACGATCAGCCGGGCGGCAATGGCCGGAAGAAGGAAAAACGGCGGCGTCAGGAAAAACAGGAGGGCCGTAAGCCAGGCCGTCCGGACAGCGGCCCGCTCGTCGCGGACGCTGTAGAACCGCTGGATGAACGCCCAGTTGGAGTTGTACTTGATGAGCACCATTACGTAGTACGCCAGCAAAAACAGGGGTGCCCCCTTCGGGCCGTTCGTGAAGGAGAAATGCTCCGGCAGCGCCGCCGTCAGCGGGCCGAGCCCCCCGACGGCCTGAAGGGACAGCGGCACGAGGATCAGCGAGGTCAGCATGAGCAGGATGAACTGCACCAGGTCCGTCAGGACCACCGCCCACAGACCCCCGAGCATGGTGTACAGCACCACGATCACCCCGCTCAGCAGCACCGACATCTCCAGCGAGAGCGGCGTGGCGGCCGAGATGAACACCCCGATGGCGTACATCCGCACCATGTTGTCCAGGATGCGGAACGCGATGCCGCCCCAGGAGAAAAACTGCCGGACGCCGGCATTGAACCGCGTCTCCATGTACTCCACCGGCGTCAGGATGCCCGAGCGCCTCCAGCGTCGGGCCAGCAGCACGGCCGCCAGTATACAGGCCGGTACCGTGGACCACAGCACGGTTACCGCGACGAAGCCGTTTTCGTAAGCGATGCCGGCGTACGCCACGAAAATAAACGTGCTGAACAGCGACATGTAGTTGCTGATGCCCGCCGCCACCCAGGGCAGCGTTCCTCCTCCCTTGAAGTACGACCCGACGGTTTTGACCAGGCTTCCGAGGAATATCCCGATCCCTGCCATCAGCACCATGTAGAAGCCGATGGCCGCGTAATCGAGCAGGGTCAGGGTGGTCATGGTCCGGAACCGGGTGAGGTTAGGGAAAGGGTCGTGCGCCCTCCGGCGGGGGAGCCGCTACTTCGAGAGCCAGCGGATGTTGTCGAAGTTGATGTCGCGGATGACGACGTGCTCCGGCGTGGAAAGCACGAACAGAATGATGCCCGCCACGTCCTCCACGGAAAGGAATTTTTCGCGGGGCACCGCCCGGTCGCCCCAGTAGTCGCTATCGACCGGGCCGGGGTTCACGTCCGTCACCTTGATGCCTTCTTTGAGGATCTGGTCGGCCAGGCCGCTGCTCAAACCCCGGGCCCCGAACTTGGAGGCGCAGTAGACCGGGGCGGTCGGGTTGGTGCGCTGCCCCGCCATCGAGACGAGCGTGACGATATGCCCCGACTGTTGCGGCTTCATCATCTTCAACGCCTCCCGCGAGCACAGAAAAACCCCTTTCACATTTACGTCCATCATCTTGTCGAACACGTCGAGGGCGGTTTCCGACATGTCGGGCGTCGGAATGCCTAGCCCGGCATTGTTGATGAGCACGTCCAGCTTCCCGAAGTGGTCGCGGCACCGACTGAACGCTTCCACGACCTCCTCCTCCCGGCTGACGTCTCCCCGAAACGTTTCCAGAGGCAATCCCTTGCTTTCCTGTTTCAAGGCTTCCAGCTTCTCGGGGGCCACATCGAGGACAAACACCTTCGCCCCGGCTTCCAGAAGCGCTTTCGTGGTCGCTTTGCCGATCCCGTTGGCTCCGCCCGTTACCAGGCATACTTTATCCCGTAGTCCTTGCATAGTCTGTTACCCGTTGAAAGTCGAATGAATGTCCCTTACAGGGTACGAACAAAGGGCGCATTCATCAATTGAAATAAACTTACTGTATATTAACCACTGGTTAACCCTTGCTTTTCCTGACCCGGACACTCCGTGGATATCTCCCGATTGAAGAGTCTCGTGATGCTGGCCGAACTCGGCAGCATCAACCGGGCGGCCGAGGCGCTCAACCTGAGCCCGCCGGCGGTGCATAAACAGCTCAAGGTGCTGGAGCAGGAGCTTGGCCTCGTGCTGTACGAAAAGGTCGGGCGGCGCCTCCGGCTCACCCAGGCCGCCCAGGCGCTCCTTCCTCACGCGCAGGCCCTGCTGGCCCAGCATGAGGCTACGCTCTTGGCCGTGGACGAGATCAAAGGGCTCCGGCGGGGGTTCATCCGTATCGGGGCGGGGGTTACCTTCGGCAGTTACGTTCTGCCTGCCCTGCTCCGGCAGTTCCGGGCCGCCTACCCCAGCATCGAACTCATCGTGGAGCTGGGCGCTCTGCGCAACCTGGCCGCCGCGCTGGATCGCAACGACATCGACATCGCGTTCCTCGCGGCAGTCGATTTCCTGCGCGCCTACGATTTCCGCGAGGTCCGGCGCTGGCGCTTTTCGATGTACCTGGCGGCCCACCGGCAACGCAACCTGCCCTCGCCGTGCCCCGTTTCCCTTCTCGAATCGCTTCCTTTCCTGCTTTACAAAGAGGACTCCCTGTTCGATACGCTTACCTCGGATTATTTCAACCGCATCGGTTTCCGTCCCACGGAGGTCATGCGGCTCAACAGCGCCGACATCGTCAAATCGATGGTCGGGGCGGATCTGGGCATTGCCATGCTGCCCGGCTGGATGCTGGACGATGCCAACGACGAGGGACCCCTTCGGGTGGTGCATTCGGATGCGCCGCCGCTGCAAACGCACATGGCGCTGCTGACCCGCCGCTCCAGCTACCTGCCCGAGCCCGTGCGCGCCTTCGTGGAGATGGTGGGCGGATGGGATGAAGTTTCGCTCGGCCTGCGGACGTAGCCCGGTGTTTAACCTCGCTTCATTATGATGGGCCGGCTCCAGCTTCATGGTTCGTTGCCGGTTGTTCCACCCGCCGGGCCGGATGCGTACCGGCGAACGGCATACAGCACCCCGCCGCGCTCGTCGAGGAAGGTGAATACGATGGAAGGGCGTTCCACGGCCGACGACGGATCGACCTGTACGTGCAGCATCCCCCCTACGGGAACCCTCTGGATGTACGGCTGGTCGATCCGGCCCTCCGGGTCGGTCGATCCGGGGTCGCCGGGCGGGCGGCCTTCCCGGGCGTTCTGTGAGACGAACGCGCCGGAGCTGAACTCTTCGATGCCGGATGGATGCACCGAATGGTACTGCCAGTGCCGGTCGCCGTTGATCGTGTAGAACGCAGGCGACGTGAGGCCGTTTTCGGCCAGCCACGCGAGAAACGCCGTTCCTTCATGCCTGAAGCCTTTCGGATTCGTGTGGTTGTCGCGTTTCCCGACCATGCTCGATGCGTACCATGTTGCCGCAGGCTCGGGGCGGGCGGCGCACCCGGCAAGCAGCAGGCACAGCGCAATGCAGGGTGCGGCTCCGCTTGTTTTGTGCTTGTGCATAGGGTCGGGTTGTGCTTCGCGGTCAGGGGCGCCTCGTCAATCGGCCATCGGTATCGCGGAGCGATCCGCGATCAGCACGGGCGAATCGTAAACCGGGATGCCGGTAAACCGGTATTCCGTACCCCGGCGAGTCCAGCGGTCGGCTGGAATCGCGTACACGTCCCCCATGCGGAGATCCACGTACACCGGGTCGGAGAATTTGGCCTGCGGAAACGTCAGGTCCAGCGATACCGTCTCGTTCATATTCCTCGGGGTGGACCCGCTCAGCCAGAGCGTAACTACCTGTTCGTCCGAATGCTGCTGCCGGTAGCCGAACACCGCCAGGGCGCTGTCGGTCGCGGCGAGGTACGGGTAATTCGGGATGCGCGTCAGCGTCGGATCGAAGATGGCGGTAACGTGCTGCATGGCCCGGTATGCCGGCTTGGCATAGGCGATGGTTTTATCCTCATTCGCTTTCAGCAACCCCTTGGTGTTCATGGTGCTGATGCCGGAGCTGCTCCCCTGATAGTTCATGTCGGCCATGGAGAAGTAGAGCGAGGGGATGTCCATACCGAGATCGCCGAGGAGCCGCCGGAGCGCCCATTTTGCCTGTGAAAGCTCGCTCCAGTCGTACTTCCCGAGAGCCCCTCCCGCCTGGGGAGTGGACGGGGCGCCCTGCTCGCCCTGCCGCAAGGTAATCTCGTCGGAATACTTCGAAACAACCTCCCGAAGCGCCTGCACGTTCCGGTAGGCGTCGTCCGGGTTGTACGTGTACCCGTGGTACGTTATTTCATCCACCAGAGGCAGTTTGCCGCGCTCGGCCAGGTACCGGAGGAAGGTATCCGTGTAGTCTTTGTCTCGTGGTGAGGCGAGGGAGAGCGCATAGAGAACGGCATCCGGATCGACGGCCCGAATGATTTCGGCCGTTCGAATGTAGAGCGCGGCGTAGGCGTCGGCCGGGATAGGATTGTGCCTGTTGTCGGATTCGTTCCAGATCTCCCAGACGTTCACGCGCCCGTCGTACCGTTCGGCCATAGCCCGCACCCAGCGGTCCCACGCGGCCAGCGCCTCCTCCGAGGTAGGGATGCCGCCGGCCAGGTCCGCTACGCCGCCGCCCTCGTATACGGGGTTGCCGTAGGATACCTGAAGCCACGGATCGACGCCCTGCTCGCGGGCGTCGTCTATGACGCGGTCCAGCCACCCGAAGTCGAGCCGGCCTTTTTCCCGCTCGGTTTTAGCCCAGCCTCCCTGCAACCGGATCTGTTTGGCCCCGAGCGGCCCCAGGTACTCCTTGTAGTTGTCGTATACCGCGAAATCGCGGTCCAGCGTTTCGCCGCCCACGCTCCAGTTGGAGGAGGGGATGTCTCCGGCGTGTCGGGGCTGAACCGTGCCGACGCGCTCGAACGGGATGGAAGGCCCGGGCTGCGCCTGCACCGAGACGGCAAAGAGCACGGCAACCCCGACCGTTGCCGGGCGGAAGGAGAGGGAAGGCAGGATCATGGGTAGAAACGGATTGCCTCGGCGGTTCAGGAGCCGGCCGCCGTGGTGGTTATCGGAAGCGCCGAGCGTTCGGCGATCAGGATGGGCGAGTCGTAGAGCGGGATGCCGGTGAACCGCGAACCGCCGCCCTCGCGCTTCCAGGCGCCGTCCGGTATGTCGTACACCGTGCCGTCGCGCAGATCGACGTATACCGGATCGGTGAACTGCGTTTTCGGAAAGGCCAGATCCGTAGCCGTGCGTACGTACGAATCCGAAGGCACCGAGCCGTCGAACCACAGCGTCACGACGGAGCGGCCGTCCGCCTTTTTGTACGCAAAAGCGGAGATCGAGGAATCCGACGAGGCTGACCACTCGAAGCCCTTCACCCGCTCCAGCGAGTCGTCGAAAACGGCCGCCAGATGCTGCACGGCCCCATACGCCGGTTTCCGCCGGAGCACCTGCTTGTCGTCGTTGGTGTAGAGCAATCCCTTCCGGTTCATCTCGTCCGGGTACAGCATATCCGTCATGGCGAAATACGAGGACGGGATGTCGCGGCCCAGGTCGCCGAGCATCCGGCGCAGGGCCCACTTGGCCTGCGACAGCTCGGACCAGTTATAACTGTTCAGGGCGCGTTTGCGCCGAAATTCGGAAGGCGCTCCGTTTTCGCCCTGCCGGATCGTTATTCGGGGGTCGTACGACGCGGCTACCTTGCGCAACGCTTCCACTTCGTCGTAGTTGCTGTCGGGGTTGCGGGTATACGGGTGATACGTGACCTCGTCGATCAACGCAAGGCCGCCCTGCGCTTTCACGGCGGCCAGCACCGAGTCGGCAAATTCAGGGTGAATGCCTGCAATCGCCATCGCGAGGATTTTCGCTTCGGCTTGTTCCTCCCGGATCACCCGGGCCGTGCGCGTCAGCAGGGTTGCATAGGCCGTAGCCGGATTCTTACCGTTCGGCTCGTTCCAGATTTCCCACTCGTCTACCCGGTCCTTGTACCGCCGCACCATGGTGCGCACCCAGTTATCCCACCCCTGCAGGGCTTCCGGCGTGGCCGGGATCTTTGCTCCTAGCAGCGTGCCCCCGCCTCCGGAGTACACGGCGTTGCCGTAGCTCACGTTGATCCAGGGCTCCACCCCCTGACTGACCATGTCATCGATGATCGCATCCAGCCATGCCCAGTCGTACTTCCCCTTCTCTCGCTCCGTTTTGGCCCAGCCCGCCTGGATTCTGGCCTTCTTGATGCCCAGCGGCCCCAGGTGCTCCTTCCAGTTGTCGTACAGGGTGTAATCCCGGTCCATCGTTTCCGTCCCGATGGACCAGTTCGACTCCCGGATTTCGGAAGCGTGACGCTCTGCGATACGGCCCAGTACCGGATACTCCACGGACGAAGTCTGCGCCGCGCATGGCGCGGCCATGCAAAAGAGCAAGAGTATAGTGGTTTTCATCGTTCCGATGTTCATGATACCTTCCTCTCGTTAATGGGGAATGATGCTTCGTTCGGCGACCAGCACAGGTGAATCGTAAAGGGGGATTCGCGTGAAATGCGAGCCCATCCCCTGCCGCCGCCACTGATCGTCTGGAATATCATGGACCGTACCGCCGAGCAGGTCCACGTAAACCGGGTCGGTAAAGGGTATTTCGGGAAAGGTCAGGTCTACGCCCATGCGCCCGTATGAATCCGACGGCACCGAGCCGTCGAACCAGAGCGCAACCACATACTCGCCGCCGGCCTTTCGGTAGGCGAAGGCAGATACGGAGGAGTCGGTATCCGCCGCCCATTCGAAATCAAGGACACGGTTCAGGGAATGGTCGAAAATGGCTGTAAGGTGCTGCACGGCCTCATAGGCTGGCTTCCTGCGAACGACCTCCTTATCCTGGTTGATGAAAAGAAGTCCCTTTCGGTTGATCTCCTCCGGGTACTTCATGTCGGCTATGGAGAAGTACGACGACTCCAGGTCATGGCCCAGGTCGCCGAGCATCCGGCGTAGAGCCCATTTCGCCTGCGCCGTTTCCGTCCATGGGTAATCCGCTAGGGCGCGATTTCGGTTGACCTCGGAAGGCACCCCGTTTTCTCCCTGGCGAATCCGGATGCGGGGATCGAACGACGCTGCCAGCCGGCGGAACACCTCTACACCTTCATACACGTCATCCGGGTTGAACGCATACGGATGGAACGTTACCTCGTCAACCAGATGCAGGTTGCCAGTCTCGGAGAGCCGTTCCAGAACCTTCCGGGCATAGTTGCAGTCGAACGTGCCTTCCGCTCGGGTCCGTCGATGCTCCTTGCACGCCTTTTCGTCCGTCTGGGCTTCAAAGTGGCTATCGTCCAGGGCGAGAATAAGGATACGCGCTTCCGGTTGCACCTTTTTGACCGCTTCAGCCGTTCGCTCAACCAGGGCAGCATACGCCGCCGGGGTTATGCTTTTAGCAAGGCGCGGTTCGTTCCATATTTCCCACTCGTCCACGTACGCCTCGTACCGACTAACGAACCGGCTCACGAAGCGCAACCACGCTTCCCAGGCTTCTTCCGTTTGAGGCATATCCCCCCGGCTGTCTCCCGTACTGGTCGTATAGAGCGGGTTGCCATAGGACAGGTTGACCCACGGTTCCACTCCCTGCCGGTGCATATCGGGGATAATGTTATCCAGCCACGCCCAGTCGTATTTCCCTTTCTCCTGTTCGGTTTTAGCCCACCCTGCCTGGATTCTGGCCTTTTTGACGCCCAGCGGGCCCAGGTGGTCTTTCCAGTTGTCGTACAGGGTGTAATCCCGGTCCATCGTTTCCGCCCCGACCGACCAGTTCGACGCCTTGATTTCGGAAGCATGGCGCGGTGCGACGCTTCCGATCACAGGAAACTTCACGGATGTGGTCTGGGCCGAGACAGGGAGGTACAGCCCCACTACCAGCAGGAGGGTCAGGCCGTATACCCGGGGGGTGCGGCGCATAATTGGGGACATGTCGAACGTGTTCGTTTCAAAGGAGAGAACTGGTTTACCAACCCGGATTCTGGTCGGCTGTCGTCAGGGCTTCGTTGGCGTCGAGTTCTTCCGTAGGGAGGGGCCACAGCATATCCCGGTCGTCGAAAGGCTCGTTGGCGCGTTGCGCCGCCGCCTGAATCTTGCCGGTGCGCTTGAGGTCCCAGTACCGCTTGCCTTCCATCATGAATTCGTACGCCCGCTCCAAGATCACGACATCCAAGAACGCCTGCAAGCCGAGTCCAGCGGGAACGTCCACCGAGGCGTCGGGCGTATTCAGATCTACCCCGTAAGCCCGCCGCCGAACCTGGTTGAGGTAGGTGTAGGCCTCTGCCGAAGGGCTGTTTTTGGCGCGGGCATCCGCTTCGGCGAAAATCAGCAGGGCATCGGCGTAACGGTAAATCGGGATGTCGTTGCCATGCGCATTACGCGCCGTAGCGGAGGGATCGCGGAGCTTGCGGAAGTGCTGGGGCTCCGCCGCCGTGTTCAGCCGGGCCAGGTCGCCTACGTACAGGTTGTACGTATACCGGAAGTCCCGCGTATCCCAGTCCGCCAGGATCGATTTGGTGTCTCCGAAAATAGCGTCGAACGCACTGGCGGCGTAGCCGGATGCCGCCAGCGCCATAGCGGCCGTCATCTCCGTTCCAAAGTCTGGAACGCTCAGCATTACAATGTCAAAGATCTCTTCGGCGCTGTTGACCGAAGCGCCGTACAGCCTATCCAGAAACTCGTCCGGCTTCGTCGGCCGGACCAGCGAGAACCGGTTGGACTGAATGACCTCCAGGGCTTTTGCGGCGGCCTGCGCCCAGTTCTCCCGGGCCAGGTACACGTCCGACAACAGGATCTTGGCGGCCCACTTCGTAGCCCGGCCCTGCTGGGCCGCCGGATACGAATCCGGCAACTTCGCTTCCGCCGCTATCAAGTCGCTGATGATCTGGTCGTACACCTCGCTCACGGCCGCGCGGGGCGCAGCGAGTGAGGTCAACCCCTCGGCGGGCTTTATCTTGAGCGGCACGGCGCCCCAGTACCGCACCAGGTTGTAGTAGTCCCACGCCCGGAGGAATTGCGCCTCGGCGATCAATTGTTCCTTTTTGGCGGCGTTCATGGTGATGTTAGGAACCCGGTCGATCACCAGGTTTGCCCGGTTGATCTGTCGGTAAAAGTTGGACCAGATTCCGTTGAGCCGGGTCAGGCATTGCTGGTCGCATTCGTAGTTGCCGGCGGCTGCGTAAGAGCCGCGCCCGTCGGCGTAATCTGCCCACAATTCCAGCATCAGCGGATACTCGCGGGTGTAGAGGCCGCGAAAAACTTGATATACGGCTGCCATGGCCGCATCGGCATCGGCCTTGGTGTTGAAAAACTGCGTATCCGAAAGGAACGTTTTCGGCTCCTCCTCCAGGGTGAGCGAATCGCATCCGGCCAGGAAAACCGGCGCGCAAAGCAAAAGCAAAAATCTCGTTTTCATAATAAGTCAGCGTCTGGTGTGCTGGGTTGCCGGGTTCACAGGCCGAGTTGCAGGCCGATCGTGTACGTCCGCGTGTGGGGATATGAATACCGGTCCACGCCCGGCTGAAGGTTGCCCCCGAGTTGGCTGATCTCCGGGTCGTACCACGAATATCCGGTAAACGTGAGCAGATTCTGCCCGCTCGCGTACACCATCAGGCTGTTCACGCCGGGCACACCGATTTTCCGCACCGGCACGCTGTAGCCGAGCCGCAACGTTTTCAGCCGCAGGTACGACGCGTCCTCGATGAACCGGTCCGACGGGCGGAAGTTGACGCTTCGGTTCAGCCGGGGGTACTTCGCGTTCGGATCGGGGTTGGCCGCCGTCCAGTAGTTCCCGTACAGATCGGCCACCTGGTTCTCCCCGAACTTCAGCGAGGCCGCCGTGTAGCCGACGTTGGCGTTGAACAACTCTCCTCCGAATGACCCCTGGAAAAGTACCGAGAGGTCGAACCCCTTGAACCGCATTGAGGTAGACAGGCCGCCGATGAAATCCGGATACGGCGAGCCGAGAATGACGCGGTCGAAATCGTTGATGAGGCCGTCCGGCGCCCCTTCGGGCCCGCTGAGGTCGGCGTACTTGATGTCGCCCTGTTCCGTCAGGCCGTCCTCCTGGAAGCCGTAGAATACGGCCAGCGGCTCCCCCTCCCGAATCAGGTGGATCTGGCCGTTCTGGCTCACCGAACCTGCCAGAAACTCGTTTCCACCCGCCAGCTTGAGCACTTCGTTCCGGTTTACCGATACATTCCCTTCCACCGACCACGACAGGTCGGGTCCGGCAATCGGATCGACGCCGAAAGAAAGCTCGAAGCCGGTGTTGCGAATGCGGCCCACGTTCTGCAGGATCGATCCGAACCCGGAGCTAGCCGGCAAGGGCACCGAGGCCAGCAAGTCGGACGTGGTTTTGGTATACCCGTCCGCCGTGAACCGCAGCCGCTCGCTCCACAGGCTCACGTCGAAACCGGCGTTGATTTGCTGGGTCGTTTCCCAGCGCAAGTCCGGGTTGGCAATGTTCGACGGGGCGAAACCGGCCCAGAAGCCGTTCCCGATAGCCGTCGTGGTTGGGGCGACACGCGCGATGGATTGATACGGCGAGATGGCCTGGCTGCCGGTGCGTCCGGCGCTCACGCGCAGCTTCAGGTCGGAAATCGCTCCGACATTCTTCAGGAACGGCTCCTGGGAAACGCGCCACGCCAGCGCCACCGAAGGGAAGAACGCCCATTTATTCCCCGACCCGAACCGGGAAGATCCGTCCGCCCGCCCGCTGACAGTAAACAGGTACCGGTCGTACAGGGTGTAATTGATGCGTCCCAGCCACGACATCAGCGTCCAGTCGCTGCTCCGGGCGTCCGGCGTAAGCACGGTAGTGGCGGAGCCCAGGTTGTTGGTGGAGAGGATGTCCGTCACAAACCCGTTCGCTCCTACCAGCAAGCCGGACGATTCCTGGTGCTCCCAGGTAAATCCGCCCACCGTACTCAGCCGGTGGTTCCGGTTGAATACCCGGTCGTAGCTCAGTGTGTTCTCGTTCACATACGTCAGCGCTTCGCCGCGATCCACCTGTCCGAAGCCCGCCGGCATACCCTCTTCGTGTAACCGGGTGGCGTAAAAGTCCGATTTCGTGTCGAGGTAGTCGGCGCCCAGAAGCACTTTGGCTTTCAAACCGTCCAACAGTTCGTACTCCGCCGTAAAGTTCTCGAGGAGCCGGTTCGAGAGCGTTTCGTCCATCAATTCGTTTATGTCCACTACGGGATGCCGCGGCAATTGCGGCACGAACCACAGGTATCCCCAGTTGTAATACGAGCCGTCCTCCGCATACACCGGAATGGCCGGAGGCGCCGCGAGAGCGTTATGGACAATGTTTCTGAACTCGTTGCCCGTGTTTACCCCGCTGTTCGTCGAGCGCGAAATCATGAGCTGGTTCGAGAGGCGCAGCCGCCTGTTCACGTCGCTGTTCAGGTTGAAACGCAGGGTTCCCCGGGAGTACGAGCTTCTCTGGATGACGCCGTCCTGGTTCATGTAATTGCCCGACACCAGATACGTCGTCTGCTCGCCGCCGCCGTTGATCCGGAGGGCGTAGTTCCGGATCGGCGCCGAGCGGAAAATCTGGTCCTGCCAGTCGGTTTGGCCCGGCAGGTTATTCAGATCGAATGGTTCCGCCTGCTTTTCATTTCGCGCCATCTCGTTGATGAGTTCGGCATACTGCATCGGGCTGAGCAGATCGAGCTTCTTCGTTACCTCCTGCGTGCCTATGTAGCTTTCGAACTCGATGCGGCCGCCTTGCCGTCCGCGTTTCGTGGTAATCATCACGACGCCGTTCGCCCCGCGGGCCCCGTAGATCGCCGTCGCCGAAGCGTCCTTGAGCACCTCGATGGACTCGATATCCCCGGGGGCTATGTTCATCAGGATGTTTCGCCCTTCCGTCCCTCCGATGGAGATCGGAAAGCCGTCCACTACGTACAGGGGGTCGTTATTGCCCTGCATCGAGTTGCCGCCCCGGATACGCACGGTAAACCCGCCGCCGGGGGCTCCCGAGTTCTGCACGATCTGCACGCCGGCGGCGCGCCCCTGGATCGCCTGCTCCACTGATGTGATGGGAAGCTCCTGGATTTCCCCGGTCTTTACCGACCCGACCGATCCCGTGAGGTCGGCCCGGCGTACCGTGCCATACCCGATCACGACCACTTCGTCCAGGGCCAACTGATCCGTTTCGAGCCGGACGTCGATGCGGCTGCGCCCGGCTACCGGGATTTCCTGCTCCTCAAACCCGACGAAGGAAAAGACGAGCGTGTCGGAGGAGGAAGGTATCCGCAGCGAATATTCGCCGTCGAGGTTCGTGACCGTCCCGGCATCCGTGCCTTTCACCCGGATGTTCACGCCGGGCAGCGAACTGCCGTCCTCCGCCGATACGACCGACCCTGCTACGGTGAACGAAGCGGCTTCCTGTCCGACCGCCGATCGGGGGCTGAGCAGCACGAGCGTGAAGAAAGCAGCCAGAAGCGCTTCCGCCATCACTGGAAGCGAAGCGGAAAAATCGTGCGTGCGTGGTTCAATTTTCCACATATGCCCTGAGTTCGGATTGTGGTGTTGGATTTCGCGCGAGTAGGGTGAACTTGCTCCATGGTTCACGCGAGTGAGGAAAGCGCTACCAAGCTACTATCGCCGATTGATGTGCATCAATTGAAATAAAGTTAACCCGTATTAACCAATGGTTAATGCCTATTGGTATGTTCATCACTTTCGCCATCGAAATGCCGGAAAGGCGGTAAATTCCGTGGGGGCGGTGTTTCGGGCAACCTGGCAGGGTACGCAGAATTGCCCTTGCTCGCGGGGTACCTTGCTCGCGGGGTCCACGGTTGCGGCGAAAGCAGGATGCTCAGGGGTACCGGCAGGGAAGGCGTTGCGTATGACGCCCGGCCGAAACGCGCACCGGCGCCTGACTCTCCAGCGACTTCGGCTAAACGAAAAGGGGTCGGCGCGCGGTTTGCCGCACGCCGACCCCCTGAACCTCCCGACACACGGAAGGGCAGTGGGTACGTCCCGCTTACGGCGCCTTCTCGGGGGCGCGCCGGGCCGGAACGGCCGGATCAACCGGCAGCCGGGCCGACTCCAGGTCCTCCGTCTTGATGCGTATGTTGCGCCAGCGCACCTGCGCCCCGGCCAGCGCCGGGTCGTTGATGCTGTGCACCTGAAACGCGATGAACCCCCGGGGGGTCATGGGGTCGATCAGGTTGGCAGCCATCCGGCCGTTCAGCCACGTCCGGATGGTGTCGCCGATGGCTTCCACGCGGACATGGTTCCAGTCGTTCTGTTTGAAAGCTTGCTGCGCCTTCGGGTTGTTTTCCAGCGAGTACAGCCAGCCGCGCCGGGCTTCGTCGTACACGCCGGCCGTCCAGGCGCGCTCGCTCGGGTCGATCTCCACCTGATAGCCGTGCACCCGACCGTCCTTGAAGTCCGGCGTGCTCAGGCTGCGGATCTGCACCCCGGAGTTCATACGGGGGTCCACCTTGAATTCGTACTCCAGGATGAAGTCGCCGTACTCGCCGGGAGGGGAAAGAAAGCTGTTGGGCTGGTCGGCCGTAGCCACGCCTACCAGTTCGCCGTTCTCGACGTAATACCGGGCCTGGCCGTTGCGCTGCGTCCA
>CBDUBS010000059.1:0-19510 GCA_965365445.1 uncultured bacterium
CGTAACTGCCCGCCGGGTAGCTGGTGCCGTTCGCTTCAAAACCCGCCGTCGCCCGGTGCACTTCCACCCCGCTGTCGCGGAGCAGTTTGACAAGGTTGAACGCCTCGCCCCGGTCCCACTGCCGCGCCGGGCCGACGAGCCTATGGAGTTGCACCTCGCCCCCTCCAACCGGCGCGTCTACCTCGATCCGCACCGCGCCACCCTGCTCGGCGCGCGCGGCGAAACGGATCATCTGACGGGGTGGCTGTTCCACCTGCACAGTAAGCTACTGGGCGGGGCCGCCGGAGAGCGGGTTGTGGGCGGCGCAGGCCTCCTGCTCGTGTTGCTCGCCCTTACGGGCCTCGTCGGGTGGTGGCCGGGCCGTCGTAAGCTGCGGTTGGCGCTCACGGTGGCTCCGGGCCGGAGCCGACGGCGCACCTTTTACGACCTGCACCGGGCCGGAGGTTTTTATACGGTCGTGTTTCTGCTGGCGGCCGGTCTGACCGGCTCGGGGCTGGTGTTCCACGAAGCCGCCGAGGGACTACTGAACGGGTTCAAGGCGGACGGACCGGCGAAGCCGCCGCATTCGACTCCGTTGAAAGACGCCGAAAGGGCCACTGTAGATCAGGCCGTTCGGGAGGCGCGGGCGGCGTTGCCCGGTGCGACCGTCACGTTCGTAACCCTGCCGCAGGCGCCGGAAGATCCCGTAACCGTCCGGATGCGCACACCGGGCAAATGGCACCCGAACGGGCGGAGTTACGTGTACCTCGACGCCTTCACCGGGCGCGTGCTCCGGATAGACGACGCGCGCCTCGCCCCCCGGGGTACGCGTATATATCAGACGTTCTACCCCATCCACATCGGCTCGGTGGGCGGCATTGGGCTGCGCCTCCTGTACGTATTGCTGGGCCTCGCGCCGACTTTCCTGGCCGTCACGGGATTCTGGCTGTGGCGCCGTCGCCCCGGCCCCAAAAGGGGCCGTTCCCGCCTCCGCCGCCGGCATGGGCCGTAGGGCCCGCGGGCATCCGGCCCCGAAAAGTCCTACCTTGCGGTTTTCCTTACCCGTTCAGTCCATTCGCCCTTAGCGAGGCCTTGCCGCCCCATTTTACGCAGGATACAGCCTGTCTGCTCGCCCGGCCTCCTCCGAACATGCAACTCGTTATCGATACTTCGGCAGTAATGGCCGTTATTTTGGTGGAGCCGGTTCGAGATGCCTTGGTGGCTTCTACTACAGGAGTGCGTCTCATAGCTCCCCCTTCCCTTCATTGGGAAATCGGTAACGCGCTCACGGCCATGTTCCGACAACGGCGCATCAACCGGGAAGAGGCAGGAAAGGCGCTCGAATTATACCATCGTATTCCTATACACCTTACTGAAATCGATCTCGAAACCGCTATAGACGTAGCCCATCGCCGCAACACGTACGCGTATGATGCGTACATGATTGCATGCGCCCTACGGCACGAAGCGCCGTTGCTCTCGCTGGATCGGCGCCTGAATCATGCGGCCCGGGAGGAAGGCGTCCAACTCTGGGAGGTATTAGAATGACCGTTTACACCTTTGCCGAAGCAAGGAGAAATCTATCCGCCGTACTGGACGAAGCACGTCAATTCGGAGCGGCACGCATACGGCAGCCCGACGGCAGCACGTTTCTCATACAACCCGAGCGCTCTCCGCTCGACGTAGGCGGCATCGATACCGACCTGACCCCTGACGAAATCGTTTCCTTCGTTCGAGAAGGACGAGAGCGACCGTATCATCCATCGGTTGACGAACGGGACGAATAGCGAACCCGGGGCGCCGGCATCCGTCCCGGAAAAGTCCTACCTTGCGGTTTTCCTTACCCGCGATGCCTCCCGTTTCCGTCATCATCGTCACGTACAACGCCCTGGAAGTCGTTCGGAAGTGTCTGCCTTCCGTCGTCCTCTCGGGGTACCCGAACCTCGAGATCATCCTCGCCGATAATGCATCTACCGACGGCACGGCGGAGTGGGTGCAAATCCACCACCCGGAGGTGCGGATCGTCAGGCATCCCGAGAACTGGGCGTTCTGCCGGGGCAACAACGCCGCCCTCCCCCATGCTTCCGGTGAGATCGTCGTACTGCTCAACAACGACGTAGAAACGCCGCCCGGGTGGCTGGAGCCCCTCGTAGAGCGGTTCGTTGCCGATGAACGCATCGGCGCAGCCGGACCCAAGCTGCTCGGGTACGTCGACCGCAGCCGCTTCGAGTATGCCGGAGCCGCCGGGGGTTTTCTGGACCGGCACGGCTACCCGTTCACCCGGGGCCGGATTTTCGATACGCTGGAGGAGGACCGGGGACAGTACGACGACCCCCGCGACGTGTTCTGGGTGTCCGGCGCCGCAATCATGCTCCGCCGCTCCGCGCTGGACCGGGTGGGCCTGCTCGACGAGCGCTTCGTGATGCACATGGAGGAAATCGACCTGTGCTGGCGGCTCCGGCGAGCGGGCTACCGGGTCGTTTCGGAACCGGGTTCGGTGGTGTACCACATCGGGGGCGCCTCGCTGCCGCAGGGCAACCCCCGGAAAACCTACCTCAACTTCCGGAACAGCCTGCTCATGCTGTACAAAAACCTCCCGGATGCCGAATGGAAAAAGGTATTCCGGGAGCGACTGCCGCTCGACGGGCTGGCGGCCTTCCGGGCGCTCGCGTCAGGCCGCCCCGGCGAGGCTGCAGCCATACTCCGCGCCTACCGGGACGCCCACCACATGGCCCCCTCCTACGACGCAGTGCGGCCCCGGCCCGGCGACCCGACGGTATTCCCTGCCTACCGGGGTTCCGTCGTGGCGGACTATTTCCTCCGGGGCCGCCGCCGCTTCAGCGACCTGCCGGAAGCCTTGTTCAGATGATTCTATTTAAGTAAGACCATGCGCTGCGTCTCGACGTGAATGCCATACTCCAGTCTACAAAAATAAACTCCGCTGGGTCGGTCCCCGGCATTCCAGCGAATACCATGCTCACCCGCCGGAAGCGTTTCATCTACCAGGCGGGCCACTTCCCGACCCAATGCGTCAAAAATTGTCAGCCGTACGGGACTGGTTTCTGCAAGCACAAACCTGATCTGCGTTTCAGGATTGAACGGACTGGGGAATATAGCCAGTGGCGGCAATCCCTTCTCGGATAGTTCAACCCTGAGATCCTCGATGAGGGCTTGTCCTAAGCCGATCAAATAGCCGGCTTCCCGAGGGGGCACTTTGCCTTCTAAAAGCATACGCGTCTGAGCGATGAAAGCGCCGATAAATTGATGAAGTTGAGCCGTGTTGCCCGTTGCTAACTGTCGCTGTACCTCATTAATCGTACGAGTCAGTCCATTGACGAGATTCCAGTTCAACCTGTACCTACCTGCTGCCGTATAAATCGCCTCCATCAGCTGATTAGCCTGCTCGTTCAGGGGCAAATCCTTCACGGTTATCGTCACTTCGGCGGGTGCAGATGTTGCGATGCCATTGTTTACCGTAAACATTATTCGATCTACACCGGCAAACCCGATCGTGGGAGTGTACGTCAAGTGCGGTGGATCACCGGACAGCTTGCCGTTAACGGGAGCTTGCACGATCGCGAACTGGAGAACCGCTCCGCCGCGACCCCATAGCCGTACAGGCAAGGCCACGTTTTCATTGGTTTCAAGTTGTTGTCTCTCGGCCAGCGGCTCGGTCTGACAAACGGCAACCCGTTCAAATATTTGCTGCGGAGAGGCACAGCCTTCGGCATTGCCCGTAATGTTTACCACCGGTTTCGAATACGCGAATTCACCCCCTACAATCAAATCTGCCAGTGTACATGCACAATCGCGAAGCGCGCTGTTATTCTTGAGAACAAGGGTGTACCCTACATATCTAAAACTAGATAGGCCAGATAGCGTCAACAACGCATCGTTATTTTCTATTTCCACGATTGGCGACCCTTGATATGTTCTCAGTCCACTTAGATCAACCAGTCTGGGATTATCTGCGATTATAAATGTATATCCGGCGCTTCCCATATTGTTGAATCCATCAATAGCGACCAAGCCGGCATTATTTCGAATGATAAAATATGAATAGATTTGAAATCCTTCACTGGCGGTTGTCAGGGCATTGAAACCTTCAATCCGAATTACACTCGGATTGTTAGTGAAGCCCAGTCCAAAACCAATGGATTGCAAACTGGGAAACCCATCGGTAGAAACGAGAGCAGGGTTATTGTTGATGTACAGTCGTCCGCCGATCTCGGTCAGATTGTCGAATCCATTCAGAGATTGTAAGGCAGCATTTTCAGAAATTGTCAGATACCCCCCAATGTTGAGCGTTCCGCCGGAGGAGCCGACATCACGAAGACCTTCCAGTCCTCTCAATGAAGTAAGGCGCGTTGTCCCTTTTATCGTCAGATCATGATACACACGTCGCAATCCACTCAAACCACCCAAATTTGTAATATCAGAGTCAGTCGCCCCTTGCTCCGGTCCAATAGTCAGATCGAAAACATTGACGCAACTAAAAGCATCTATGTCTGCCTGCGTCCGCAAATAAATCCGATCACATGTCTGCCCATTTGTTGTTTGTAGCACACCAAGGAGTCCCACCACGGCCAGTGTCGTAGCAATAGCTTTCATACCACCTCTCCTGATTGCGCACATCGGCAACCGATATGCTCGGCAGCCCATTGCCGGTTGCTGGTGACGCCCTGGGGGAACACAGATTACCCCCCCGGGACCCTTTCCACCAATGTATGTGGCTCCGATAAACCTGGTATGCTACGTTGTTGTATTCTTCGGCAACTCGGGCCGACTCCGCCTCCCGCCCGGCAGCGCAGGGTACGGCAACACGGTGAATACCACCGAGGCGAGCACCACCAGAATGCCGATGAGCGCCATCAGGGTGGGTCGCTCGCCGAAAAGCAGGAAGGCCAGCACCGACGCCCCTACCGGCTCCAGCAGGGTCAGCAGGCCGATGAGCGCCGCCGGGAAGAAGCGGAGCGCGTAGTTCACCGAGCCGTGCCCGATGATCTGCGGCCCGAGGGCCATGAGCAGGCACCAGCCGTAAAACGACCATGAGTACCCCAGTAACGGCGTGCCGCTGAGGACCGCCGCCGCCCAGGTTGTCAGCGCCACCACGGTGTAGAGAGGGAAAACATACGCCGTCCACGAGGTTTTTCGGCGCACCACCCGGCCGATGAGCATGTACAGGCTGACCAGCAGAGCGGCCGTCAGCGCGAGGCTGTTGCCGAACAGCGCCCGGGGGGCGGCGGAATCCGAGGCGTCGCCGAGGCCGATGAGCGCGGCGCCGGAGACGGCCAGCACGATGGCCGCCGCTTCTTTACGGCGCAGGCGCTCGCCGAGGAACAGGAAGCCGAGCACCGCCAGGAAAATCGGGCTGGAGGTGACGAGCACGGAGGAGCTCGCAACGCTCGTATGGTAGAGCGATTCGATCCAGGTGACGAAGTGCAGTCCGAGCAGCACCCCTGCCCCGATCACGAGCCGCCAATCGCGGCCGGAGAAGCGGCGCACCTCCGGGCCGAAGCGCCGGGCGGCAAATGGGGTCAGCAGGAGCACGGCGAACAGGGTGCGCCACGCAGCGACGGCCTGCCCGGGCCCTTCGTCGGCCATGCGGACGAGGATGGCGCTGAGCGCGAAGCTCGATACGCCCACCAGCAGAATGGGGTACGCCCACCCGGGGCGGTGCGGTTCCGGGGTGGTGGTCACCGCAGGCGGTCCATCGAGCGGATGAGCCGGATGTCGTGGTCGATGCCGCGACGGGCGAGGTAGAACAGGATGTACACCGCTATCGGCAGCAGGAGCGCCAGGATGAGGCCCGTATCCCACCGGCCGTCGCGCGTGAGGTACAGGGCGTTGGCGAGGTACAACCCGCCGTAGAGCACCAGCATCAGCAGCAGCGTGAGCGACTGCGCCGCCACGACGATTTTGCGCTGCTGCGGCCGGTTGGCATAAGCGAATATAGCCCAGGCTGCGGCAGCGGTGGCGAGCGCGGCCGATATGAGCACGCCGGGAGCGTACCACGCGAAGCGTTCGGCGGCGGCGCTCGACCATACCGTATCGAAGAACAGAAGGGAGACGAGCGCGGCGATGCCGAGCGCGAGGTAGACGGTTTGTATACGCTGAATCATGAGCAAGCAGAGGTTGCAGGGGCGATCCGCCCCGGAATCGGGAAACGGCTCGTAAAATACGGATTGGATCGGAAGGAAGAACCCCCGCCCCTTCAGGAATGCTCGCGGGCGCTGTAGAACCGGACGGCCGGCCACTTCTCGACGGCCTTGTTCAACCAGAAGTCGTTTTCGGCCATGAACAGGTAGTCGCCGTAGATGTCGCGGGCGAGGTTGGGGCCCTGCGCCCGCACGAATCCGGCGAGCGCTTCGGGGTCGTCGGTTTCCACCCAGCGGGCGGTTTCGTAGGGCAGCGGCTCCAGCCGGACGTCCACGTTGTACTCCGCCCCGAGCCGGTTGGCGATCACGTCGAACTGGAGCGGCCCGACGGCGCCGAGTACGTAATCGTTGGTGAGCAGCGGCCGGTAGAGCTGGATGGCTCCTTCCTCGGAAAGCTGCCGGAGGCCTTTTTCGAGATGCTTGGCCCGGAGGGCATTATCCAGACGGGCTCGCCGGAAGTACTCCGGGGCGAAGCTCGGGATGCCGGTATATTGAAGCGGCTCCTTCTCGGTGAACGTGTCCCCGATTTTGAACAGGCCGTGGTTGTGCAACCCGATGATGTCTCCGGCGAAGGCTTCTTCCACGCCCGCCCGGTCCTGCGCCATAAAAATCGTGGCGTTCGCCAGC
Organism: uncultured bacterium; assembly: GCA_965365445.1. Lineage (GTDB taxonomy): Bacteria > Bacteroidota > Rhodothermia > Rhodothermales > DASSAV01 > CBDUBS01. Next base: position 6,765 of record CBDUBS010000059.1, read on the forward strand.
CGCATCTCCTTACCGGAGCGCTGATGGAGGACGCGCATCCCCCGGGTGAATCGCCCCGAGCAGATGCGCAGAAAAGCGATGCGATCCCGGTGAGCGGGGTCCATGTTGGCCTGCACCTTGAACACGACGCCGGTGAAGGCCGGCTCGTACGGCGATACGACGCGGGTGGTGGTCTGGCGGGGCAGGGGCCCAGGCGCGATTTCGCAGAACGTATCCAGGAGCTCCGGGACGCCAAAGCCGTCCAGAGCCACACCAAAGAGGACGGGGGTTTGCCTTCCCTCCCGGTAGGCCGCCAGGTCGAAGGCGCCGCCGGCCCCTTCCAGTAGCTCGATGTCGGCCCGTAGTTCGTCGGCCTGACCTCCGAGGAGCCGGTCCAGCAGCGGGTCGTCCGCACCGGATACGGAGACGGGTTCGTCCGGGTTTTCCGCCAGGCGCACTTCCCGGCGGAGGAGGTGGTACGTACCCCGGAAGCGGCTACCGTGCCCGATGGGCCACATAAGGGGCACCGCCTCGATGCGGAGGGTGTCCTCGATGTCGGAGAGCAGTTCGAGCGGCTCTCGCCCTTCCCGGTCGAGCTTGTTGATGAACGTGAGGATGGGGGTATCCCGGAGGCGGCAGACCTCCATGAGCTTCTTCGTCTGGCTCTCGACGCCCTTCACGGAGTCGATCACCATGAGGGCCGAATCCACGGCGGTGAGCACCCGGTAGGTATCCTCCGAGAAGTCCTGGTGGCCGGGGGTATCCAGCAGGTTCAGTTCATACGGGCCGTGGGTGAACCGCATCACGGACGAGGTAACCGAGATGCCGCGTTGCTTCTCGATTTCCATCCAGTCGCTGGTGGCGTACCGGGAGGATTTGCGCGCCCGGATGTCGCCGGCCAGCCGGATGGCTCCCCCGAGCAGCAGCAGGCGCTCGGTGAGGGTCGTTTTCCCGGCGTCGGGGTGGCTGATGATGCCGAACGTGCGCCGGCGGCTGATCTCGTCGGCGAGGGCGTCGGGTTCGGTGCGGACGAGTGTTTCTGGCGACTCCACGTGGTGCAGGGCTGGTTCGTTCACTCCGGAGGGGTTCCGGGGGGGTGATCTTACCCCGACGGGGCAAATGGTTCCCGGCGTCAGCCGAGGCGCTTGAGCCGGGCGAACTTCAGCACCAACTTTTTCTGCCCGACCTCCGGGAAAAAGACGGTGGCCTTGGCCATGTCACCTACCCCGTCGATGGCGAGCACTTTTCCCTGACCGAACAGAGGGTGCTCCACGCGGGAGCCCGGTACGAGCGGCGCTTCGCCTTCGTCGTACACCACCTGCCTACCGGCGGGGGCCGGCTTTTTCGGGGCATCCGGGCGAAGCGTGCGGCGGTAGTAGTGCGGGTCCATGTCCTCGTACACCTCTACCGTACCCGACTGGAGGGTAAATCGGTCCTTCACCGGGGTGAACGAGTGACCGGGCTCGGGGCGCAGAAGCGAGGGGTCCACTTCGTCCAGGAAGCGGCTTCGGACGCCGGATTGCTGTTCGCCGTAGCGGAACCGGCTGCGGGCGTAGGTCAGGTACAGGCGCTCCTCGGCGCGGGTCACGCCGACGTAGAACAGGCGGCGCTCCTCTTCGAGTTCCTTCCGGTCCTGGGCGGCGTTGGCGAGCGGAAACAGCCCCTCCTCCAGCCCCGAGACGAACACCACCGGGTACTCCAGCCCTTTCGAGGCGTGCAGGGTCATGAGCGTAACCCGGTTGGGGTCGTCCTGGTCGTTATCGGCGTCGGTGAGCAGCGAGACCTCCTGAAGGAAGCGGCTAAGGGTACCCTCTTCCCCGTTCTGCTGGGCGAACTCCGCGATGGCGCTGATGAGCTCCTGCACGTTCTCCCACCGCATCAGGCTCTCCTGGGTGTTCTCCTGCCGGAACTCCTGGAGGATGCCGGTATCCTCGATGAGCCCCCGGGCTACTTCGTCGGCGGGGGTTTTGCCGGCCTCGTTGGCCGCCCGATGCCGCTCGATCATCGTTCGGAAGCGCACGATGGCGCCCACCGCCCGGCCGCCTACGGGAAGGTGCTCGATCTGCTCGACAGCCTGCCAGAGGGTAAGGCCGTTCCGGGCGGCGTACTCGGCCAGGTCGTCCTGCGTTTTGTCGCCGATGCCCCGTGTGGGATAGTTGATTACCCGTCGGAGGCCCGCCGCGTCGTGCGGGTTGGCGAGCAGCCGCAGGTAGGCCAGCACGTCCTTGATTTCCTTGCGCTGGTAGAACGACACCCCTCCGACCACCCGGTACGGGATGCCGCCGCGCCGCAGGGCGTCCTCCAGCGAGCGGCTCTGGGCGTTCGTCCGGTAGAGCACGGCGAAGTGCCTGTACGGATGGCCCATGCGAACGTGCAGATCCCGGATGGTCCGCTCGATCTTCTGGGCCTCGTCCTTTTCCGACAAGGCCTCCATGAGCAGCACCGGCTCGCCCTCCCGGTTGTCGGTCCAGAGGTGCTTTTCGAGCTGTTCCGAATTGTTCCGGATGATGGAATCGGCGAGGCGGAGGATATAGCCCGTGGAGCGGTAATTCTGCTCCAGCCGAACGACCGTAGCCTCGGGAAAGTCGCGCTGGAACGAGAGGATGTTGCCTATGTCGGCCCCGCGGAAGGCGTAGATGCTCTGAGCGTCGTCCCCGACCACGCACAGGTTCTTGTGCCCGGCGGATAGCAGCCGCGCCAGCACGTACTGGGCGTGGTTGGTATCCTGGTACTCGTCGATGTGGATGTAGCGCCAGCGGCTCCGGTACTGCTCCAGCAGCTCCGGCGACCGTTCGAACAGCTCGATGGGCCGGATGAGCAGGTCGTCGAAGTCCATCGCGTTGCACTTCCGGAGCGCGTCCTCGTAGGGGCCGTAAATCACGGCGGCCTTCTCCTCCGCCGGCCCGGCGGCGATCCGGGCATACTCCGCCGGCGAGATGAGGCTGTTTTTCGCCCCCGAGATGAGCGAACGCATCGCCCGGACGCTAAACTGCTTCGGATCGACATGGTACCGCTCCATCTGCGCCCGCAGGATACGCTCCGAGTCGTCGGTGTCGTAGATAGAGAAGTCGGCCGAGTACCCGATGTGCTTTCCTTCCCGGCGGAGCACTCGTGCGAAGGTCGCGTGGAACGTTCCCATCCACATGCCTTTAGCCGTCTCCTCCCCCACCAGCTTCCCGATCCGGTCCTTCATCTCCCGGGCGGCCTTGTTCGTGAACGTCAGGGCCAGAATCTCCCACGGGCGAGCCTTACCGGCGGCCAGCAGATACGCGATCCGGTGGGCCAGCGTACGGGTTTTCCCCGACCCCGGCCCGGCGATGATGAGCACGGGGCCGTCGGTGGCCCGGGCGGCTTCCTGCTGGGCCGGGTTTAGCCCCGCGAGGATAACCTCGGCTTCTTCGGAGACGTTCTGTTGTATCCTGATTTCCTTCACGGCCTGTTCCCTTCGTTATCCGCAACCGGCAAACCCGGAAGATAGGCAAACCCGCCGAAGGAAAGCGGCGAAGAATGGAAAAACCCCGCACTCGTCCATTCGAGTGAACAAAAGCAGAGGAAGGCTCCCGGTTGTGTTACGGCATCAGTAACAGGCTGGCTATGTTGCGATACTGTTCAGTGAATGACCGCCAAGGAATGGACCCACGCTGCCTTAGACAGATGCCAGCATTAATGCACCGTGCTGCAGGCACGGCATGGTGAACCCCTACCTTCAGTAAGTGAAATATACGTGTCTCCGCAGCAACGAAGCTTATGGCTTTATTTAACAGATTCTTAAGCAAGTATTTACCTAAAGTTCATAGATGCTACTTTTGCAATTGTGCCACGCATGCTATGATAGAGGCCACAAAGCATTGTATATGCATTCGTTGGCATGTTATAGGGCAGGGATCGCCTACCATTATGTTAACAGAAGGCATATAACTGTAAAACATTAGACAAGGTGTAAGATGAGCACACATAGCACGACCTTATGGAAAGTATTGGTGTTTGCAGTCGTGGTTAGCGCAGTCGTAGTTACAGCATAGGGTGCGATACGGTGGATGGGGAATCCGAGACAGACGTTTTGGTAAGCCTCGAATCTCCTCAAGCATCAAGCAAGAGCACCGAGAGTAGTTTCAATAAAAAAATGACATCTCTTACAAAAGCGGTCGCAAAACTATTAGAAAATGATCAGGTAAGGCAATATGTGTTTGATGAAGCGATGAAACGATTCGACGGAGAAACCAATGTTCTATGGGCACAACTAAACAGGATTCAAGGTTTTACGTTGAACGATTCGGTATTGGAATTGGCACGCCAAATGGGAATGGACGAACTTCGCACACGTAATGATATTGATAATATCGTTCAAGAAGCTACCTCTCGCTTTGGCAGTCCTCTCCATCTGTATTGGGCGTTTGGCGAAAACTTTGACGGACAGATATCACCACTCGTAACGTTTACTCCTCTCGGAGTTCAACAGGACCAGGACATAGATCTTATTGCTTATGACGGTAAAGGGAAATCGCACGTTGTAAACAAGGCAGTAGCAATGGAGCGTCCGGTAGTAGTAATAACTTGGAATGAACGCACTGATTCTCAGGGCAACCTTAAACGAGGTTTGATTGCAGGCTCACGAATAGAAAGCATAGATGCATACACGGTCAGCCCCTCGTCGAGCGATTTTCGTACGGTTACATCATCTGTTGCCACATCCGGAAGAGTAGATGGTTACCGTGAGGATGTAGATAGGATATATTTGGACCGTGACCTAGGTGACAGAGATGGATGGCCTTTTGGTGATAGTGATGTTTACCTAAATGTAATTTTACCCTCGGGTGCCGTCATCATTCAACATCAAATGGTTGGAGAATACGGTACAGGTAAGTGGCACAATTCGGATATTCCGCTTTTCCGTTGGACAACCTCGGTACATGGAAATTGGATTCTTTTGGACTGGTGGGACGATGACGGAGGATCTCGTACGGTCGGCTTCTCATTCCCATTAATTGATCCGAATGGAAATACATTAAGTACTGTCACGGTACAACAGCAAGAAGGTGATGATACACTTGGACGAAAAATTGTGAACTGGACAGATCCGTTTACGGACGAACATTCTACAGGATATATGAGTTGGTATTGCAAACAAACCCCTTAAAAGGGATGGATAGCATTAACTTGTCCTGATTGCACAGTCTTCGCAACTGAAAGGTTGCAGCGTCCGGACAGTAATTTGTTCAGTTCCACAAATTGACTCGTCCTATGTCGTACGCACGTAGTGTGGCTACAAATAACCACGTAATAATTGTAGTTCTTTTTGCGGCTCTAAGTTTTTCTGCCAACATCGCATCTGCGCAAAGCATAGTGGCCTCAACAGGTGTGGCCTTCGTGCAGGGAGTAAACAACGATCAAGCCGTATCTACTCTTGGACTTGCGCTGGAGATGCCTCTCTCCGCCAGATGGTCCGGTCGGTTCGAGTACCTCTATTGGACGGGAGAAAACCACACATTGAAGGATTTGGGTGAGTCGGGTGCATTCCTCCTCGGGCAAAACGAATTCAACGCGAACCAGGGTTTCACGGCGGTGGCCTGCTACGATGTTTTGCTCTTGGGCCCGGCAGCGCTTGCTGTGGAGGCCGGACTATCAGCCTACAGAGTGTCCGTGGCGGCCTCTCCGCCGGGGAGCGTGCCTGTCCTCACTGACAAGCGCTTCGATGCAGCGATAGATATGGGCGGATTTCTTAACGTACAGGCCAGCCGAAACGTGGACCTTCGCGCCGAGGTACGGTTCGGGTTCGACGGATGGGCGGATTTGCGAAGCCGGTATGCCGACTGGGTATTCGTACGGCTGGGAGTCGGTTACCGGTTGTAGCATTCGTGCCCGGAGTATTGGACATTCCGGGCAAATCGAGCATCCTTACATCTTGCAGGAGACGACCAGCCCCGCGCATTTTGGATATCGGAGTAGTGCGTGTCGCCAGGTTCAAATAATAAATGATTTTCCCGAATACACATTAATATAATATATGTTTACATTATATCCCTCAACCTGTACCGGAGGGATCTATGCGTCCGCAACTATTCGAAAAGCTGGAAATCCTGGCCGACGCCGCCAAATACGACGCTTCCTGCGCTTCCAGCGGCAGCAGCCGCCCGAACACCCCCGGCGGCATCGGCAACGGGAGCGGGTGGGGCATCTGCCACTCCTTCACGGCTGACGGGCGGTGCGTGTCGCTGTTGAAACTGCTGTTCACCAACCATTGCATCTACGACTGCGCGTACTGCGTCAGCCGCCGCAGCAACGACGTGCCCCGGAAAGCCTTCACGGTGCAGGAAGTGGTGGACCTCACGATGGGGTTTTACCGCCGCAACTACATCGAAGGGCTGTTCCTGAGTTCGGGCGTGTTCAGGAACGCGGACTACACCACCGAGCGGCTCGTCCGGGTGGCCCGCGAACTGCGCCGGACGCACCGGTTCAACGGGTATATCCACCTCAAGGTGATTCCCGGTAGCAGTCCGGAGCTACTGGAAGAAGCCGGGTTGTACGCCGACCGGCTGAGCGTCAACCTGGAGATTGCCTCCGAGCCGGAACTCGTGAAAGTGGCCCCGGAGAAGGATCATGCCTCCGTGCTCGCTCCGATGGGGATGCTTAAAACCCACATCGCCCGGAGTAAGGAGGAGCGGAAAACGTTTCGCTCGGCTCCGCTGTTCGCCCCCGGAGGCCAGAGCACCCAGCTCGTCATCGGCGCCACCCCCGAGAGCGACCGGACGGTGCTGCAAACGGCAGGCTCGTTGTACCGGCGCCAGGGGCTCAAACGGGTGTACTACTCCGGTTACGTACCGGTCGGAGCGGACCGGCGTCTCCCGGTGGGCGGCGCGCCGCTGCTGCGCGAGCACCGGCTGTATCAGGCGGACTGGCTGTTCCGGTTTTACGCGTTCGAGATCGATGAGATCGTGGACGACGAAACCGCTTGCCTCGACCTGGAGGTGGACCCCAAGCTGGCCTGGGCGCTTCGGCACCCGGCCCGCTTCCCGGTGGATGTCAACACGGCCGACTACGAGGACCTGCTCCGGGTGCCCGGCCTGGGGGTGCGGTCGGCGCAGCGCATCGTAACGGCGCGCCGCCACGGCCGGCTTCGCTGGGAGCATTTGCGGAGGCTGGGCGTCGTCCTGAAGCGCGCCCGGTATTTCATCACACTTCCCGGCCACCGGATGCACCTGCTCGACCGCGACCCCGCCTTCGTGCGCCGCCGCCTGACGCAGGCCGCCCCGGAGAAGCCGGTGCAACTGACCCTGTTCGGTGCTGCCCCATGAGACGGTATACATACGACGGCTCGTTCGAGGGGCTGCTGAGCGTCCTCGCCGTGTGCTCCGAGCGGCCTGACGAGCCGGAGGACATCACCTCCCTCCGGCAGGCCCAGTCCTCCCTGTTCGGGGACGGACGGTATATCGAGACGTCGCCGGAGCAAGCGAATCGCTTCGCCCGAGCGCTCGAACGAACCGGAGGCTCGGGGATACGGCAGAAGCTGTACCGGGCATTCCTCACCGAGCGGTCCGGGATTGAACTGATCCTCCACGGTTACGCCCGATCCCTTCTGGAGCACGGCCGCACGGCTGCAACGAATCTGCTTCTGGAACCCGTTGCCGAAGTCGAGCGCCTCAACCAGCGCATCGGGCGGGAGGTGCACCGGATGCACGCGTTCGTGCGTTTCTCGGAAACGGAGGACGGGTTGTTCTCGGCCACGATCGCCCCGGAATACGACGTCCTTCCGCTCATCTACGAGCATTTCGAGCGCCGGTTCGCCCAGATGCGCTGGATGATCGTGGATGCCCGCCGGGGGTACGGGGTTTATTACGATGGAGAACAAAGCCGGATCGTCTCGGCGCGTCCCGACACGACCGACCATTCCGAGGAGCCGACCTTCCGCCGCCTCTGGCGGGCGTATTACGATGCCGCCGCCATCGAGGAGCGGGCCAACCCCCGGCTGCTCCTTCAACATATGCCCCGGCGGTACTGGAAATACCTTACCGAGATGCAGTAACGGCCCCGGAATCGCCGTATCTTTTGGCAAACCTCATCTCCCATGAGCGCTGACGTGTTCATCCTGGGAGGGTACGGAAACACCGGTACCCTGATTGCCGAAGGGCTACTGGCCGACTCCGACATCCGGGTGCATATCGGGGGGCGCAGCCTCGAAAAAGCCCGCGCCGAAGCCGACCGGCTGAACGGGCTGTTCGGGGAAGCCCGCGCCCGGCCGGTCCGGACCGACGCCGCCGACCCGAACAGCCTGCGGCAGGCGTTCCACGGCGTCGATGTGGTCGTTGCGGCTTCCAGTACGGCGCGCTACACCGAACAGGTAGCCCGTGCGTCCCTCGATACGGGCGCCGACTACCTGGATACGCAGCTCTCCTTCCCGTCAAAGCTGGCCGCGCTGCGCCTCCTTGAGCCGGAGATACGAGCCGCCGGGCTGTGCTTCGTCACCGATGCCGGGTTTCACCCCGGCCTCCCGGCCGCTATGGTGCGCCTGGCCGCCGAGCGCCTGCCCCGCCTGGAAAGGGCCAACGTGTGCAGCTGCATCCGGATGGACTGGAGCCGCTACGGCTTCTCGGCCGACACGGCCCCAGAGATGATGGAGGAACTGCGGGACTACCGCCCCCGGTTCTTCCGGTACGGCCGACGGCAGGAAAACTGGCTCCGGGCGCTTCGGGCCGACTTCGCCCCGCCGCTCGGGCGGCGGTGGTGCGCCCCGATGGAGATGGACGAAATGAACGGGCTGCCGCCGGCCATCCCGACGCTGAGGGAAACCGGCTTCTACGTCTCCGGCTTCGATCCGGTCACCAGCTACGTCGTCATGCCGCTCGGCTACCTCGCCATGAAGCTCCGGCCCGAATGGGCCCTGCGCCCGGTCGCCGACGTGTTCATGGAAAGCGCCCGCCGCTTCAGCCGCCCGCCGTTCATGACCGAACTGCGCCTGGATGCCGTGGGGCGGGACGAAACCGGAGGCGAGCGCCGCCTTTCCGTCTCCGTGCGCCACGAGGACGGCTACCTGCTTACCGCCGTGCCGGTTGCCGCCTGCCTGAAGCAGATGCTCGGCGGAGGCCGACGGGCCGGGTTGTGGCATCAGGGGTGGTTGGTGGAGCCGGAGCCGTTCTTCGAGGAGTTGCGCCGGAGAGGGGTTACGGTTGAAGTCGGAGGGTAATCGGCTGCTGGTACTATGGCCGCACACCAGCTGTTTCGGGGGGCTTGACGAACGCAGCAAATCCGGCGATATTCCGCCTAAAGACCCTCTCTCCCTCCCGCCTCGGCTTTTCTTTGATTCAGGAAAACCCCTCATGCGTTCCCTCGCCCTTCCGCTTCTGCTGCTGCTTTCCGGGTGCACCGGCGCCCGCCGCACGGCGGAGTGCACCGATCCCGTCCGGCTCAGCCGCGAGACGGGCCGGGATTACCTGTACGTCTACCTGGATAGCGGCTTCCGGGGCGGCTCCGTGGGGTTGGACCTACGGCCGGACAGCACGCGCCTGGATACCGGCCCGAACCAATCCGCTGCCGTGCCTACAGCGTCCATCCGGCGCATCACACGGCCGAGCCGGACGTTCGGCCCGGTATTCCTCGGGGCGCTCGTCGGCGCAGCCGGGGCGATAGCGCTCCGGGGCGTGTTTCCGGAAACTACCTGGATGCCTTTTGCGGGAGTCATTCTGGGCCGGTCGTTCGCCCGGAAGGAACGGGTGCTGTTCGACCGGGAGCGGGGCGGGTGGTGCGGTCCCTGAGCGGGGCCTGCCGAAAACGAAATCCGGAGACAGGGCTACCACTCCCACAGGGCGTGCAGGGGTACGGCGTAAAGGTTGGCCCCAAAGGGGGTTATTTGCGCCCTGTCATCAATCTTTATTTCCGGTATGCCGATCTCCGCTGACGACAACCGTGTGCTTCCACCCGCTTCGGGTGAAAGCGAGGCAGGGTCGGGTCATGGCTGAAAATTGACCACTGACTGGTTAATTTTCAGCCATTCATTAAAAAAATACGTGAGTGACGCGCGGTGTAGAAGCAGAATTACGTCGTGTCATACGTGTAATTGCTTTCCATGACGAATCGGCGGACACTTCTCATTTGCATAACAGCAGGAGTGACCAGAGGTCGCCCCGGGCGAATGATGCAACCTTGTAACCGACCGAACCATCCGGCGGCTCGATGCGTCTGGTAGGAAAAACCAGCCACGGGAAACGTATGCGAGCGCTTTGCTGGAACGGGACAAACGATCTGTCGGTCGAGACGGTGCCCGACCCTACACTTCTGAATGACCGGGACGCTATCCTGCGCGTCATCCTCTCCTCGGTCTGCGGATCGGATTTGCATCTGCTGGACGGCTACGTGCCGACGATGCGCCGGGGCGACATCATCGGGCACGAGTTCATCGGGGAGGTGGTGGAGACGGGCCGCGAGGTAAAAAAGCTCAAGAAAGGAGACCGGGTGGTGGTGTGCTCCATCATCGGGTGCGGGAAGTGCTATTACTGCGAGCAGGACCTCTGGAGCCTGTGCGACAACACCAACCCGAACGCCGTCGTACCCGAGAAAGCGTTCGGAGCCTCCGGCGCAGGCATCTTCGGGTATTCGCACGGGTTCGGCGGGTTTGCCGGCAGCCACGCAGGGTACATCCGGGTGCCCTTTGCCGATCAGGGGGCGTTCGTCGCCCCGGAGGGCCTCTCCGACGAAGCGGCCCTGTTCGCTTCGGACGCCTTTCCGACCGGGTATCAGGCGGCGGACATGGCCGGCATCGAGCCCGGCGACACGGTGGCCGTTTGGGGCTGCGGCGGCGTCGGCCAGATGGCCATACGAAGCGCCTACCTGCTCGGGGCGGAACGGGTCATCGCGATAGACCGCTTCCCGGAGCGGCTGGCGATGGCGCACACCCACGGAGGCGCCGACGTGCTGAATTACGAGGACGTGGATATTCTGGAGGCGCTCAAGGAGATGACCGGCGGGCGCGGCCCCGACCGCTGCATCGACGCGGTAGGGATGGAGGCGCACAGCCCCGGCCTGGATTACGTATACGACCGGGTGAAACAGGCCGTCCGGCTGGAAACCGACCGCCCGACGGTGCTCCGGCAGGCGATTCTGGCCTGCCGCAAAGGGGGTACCCTCTCCATCGTGGGGGTGTACGGAGGGTTCGTGGACAAACTGCCCATGGGCGCCGCCATGAACAAAGGCCTCACGTTCCGTATGGGGCAACAGCACGGCCAGCGGTACATCCCGAAGCTGCTCGACCTCATCGCCGGAGGAGCGGTTGACCCCTCGTACCTGCTCACGCATAAAATGTCGCTCGAATCCGGCCCGAAAGGCTATCGGATGTTCAAGGATAAATCCGACGGATGCATCCGGGCCGTGTTCACACCGGGGCCGGGCTGACTTTCCCCCACCTGACCGTACAATCTCAACCGTACATAACAGCATGAAACCGAAACTCAAACCCATCGAGGAACAGACCATCGTGGTAACCGGAGCGGCCAGCGGCATCGGGCTGGCTACGGCCCGCATGGCGGCCGAACAGGGAGCCCGCGTGGTGCTCGTCGCCCGGGAGGAATCCGATCTGGAAAAGGCCGTCGAGGAAATACGCCGGAGCGGCGGCCGGGCCGAATACGTCGTAGCCGACGTGGGGAAGGAGGACCAGCTCCGCCAGGCCGCAGAGAAAGCCGTGGAAGCCTTCGGGGGCGTCGATACGTGGGTGAACAACGCGGGCGTTTCCATCTACGGGCGCATCGAGAAGGTCGGCAAGAAAGACGCCAGACGGCTGTTCGATACGAACTACTGGGGGGTGGTCTACGGCAGCCTCATCGCGCTGGAGCACCTGAAGGAGCGGGGCGGGGCGCTCATCAACATAGGGAGCGTGCTCTCGGACCGGGCCATCATCCTCCAGGGGCATTATAGCGCCAGCAAGCACGCCGTCAAGGGCTTCACCGACGCCCTGCGTATGGAGATCGAGAAAGACGAATACCCCATATCGGTAACCCTGGTGAAGCCGTCCAGCATAGCCACACCCTACACCGAGCACGCCGCCAACCTGATGGACGAGGGGGCCAACCTGCCGCCGCCGGTGTACTCGCCGGACGTGGTGGCCGAAACGATCCTGGCGTGCGCGCAGCGGCCGGTCCGGGAAATAACCGTCGGGGCCGGAGGCTGGATGATTTCGCGCATGGGCCGCTGGATGCCCGATGTGACCGATAAGCTCATGGAGAAGGTGTTTTATTACCAGGAGATGACCGGCGAGCCGAACAAGGGCGACGGCAGGGGCATTCTGCATCGGTCGCGCCCGGACGGGCTGCGCGAGCGCGGCAACCTGGATCGCCGGGTGCTGAACTCCAGCCTGTACACTACCGCGAGCCTGCATCCGGTGGCTACCCTGCTGGGCGTGGCCGCGCTCGGGGCGGGCATTGCGATTGCGGCCCTCCGGCGCTGACGGAACCGGGTAAAAACCAGGGTGGTTGCGCTGAGCCGACCGGCTTTTCGACACGTCGAGGCGGCAAGCCCCTCCCCGCTTCGCGGTACTCCCCCTGCCGCCGCCGGCAGACGGCGGTAAAGGGGCAGAATCGGTTTTTTCCGGCCGGTCGGGGGAAGCCGGGCTTACCACTCGATGGAGAAGCCGAAGTTGGGGAGCAGGCCGATGTTGTCCACCGGCCGGAGACGGCTCGGGAAGGCCGGGTCCTCGGTGTACTGGAAGCCGAACAGGTTGGTGCGGTTGTAGACGTTCTGGATGTCGAGGTAGACGACCGCATTCCACCGGCGGAGGGAGAACCGCC
>CBDUBS010000060.1:0-18943 GCA_965365445.1 uncultured bacterium
GCACCCCATCCCCCCCGAAGCTCTGCAAGCGGCCCACGGCGCTGATGATGCCGCTAGTGACCGTGTTGCTGAGCTCCGGCGAAAGCGGGCTGCCGAAGGCCATGACCCACTGTCCGGCCTTGAGGACATCGGAGTCGCCGGTGGCGATGAACGGCAGAGCGGAGGCGTCGATCTTGATGACCGCCAGGTCGGTGGCCGGATCGGTTCCGACGATACGGGCATCGTACAACGTACCGTCGAGCAGTTTTACCTTCAGTTCATCGGCTCCTTCCACGACATGGTTGTTGGTTACGATAAAGCCGTCCTCGCGGACGATCGCTCCCGAGCCCATCCCCTGCTGCCGATAGGGTTCGGGCGCCTGCCGGCCGCCGGGGGCCGAGAAGAAATCCTGAAAGGGAGTCCCTTCGAAGGGGTTGGCCCGGGTTTCCGTTCGGGTCAGCTTTTCGGCGAGGATCTGCACGACGGCGGGATTTACCGCTTCCGCCACCGCCGTATACGCCTGCTCCAGATCCAGGGCGGCCCCCAGGCGCGCCGGGGCCACTTCGGCGACACCGGCTTTCCCTTCCGTACCGATCAGGTTTCCCCGATCAAAGAGGTTCGCTCCTACCGTCGAAAAAAAGATGCCTGAGAGAAAAGCTACCAGCAACAGTACGGCCGGTGTAATTCGTTTTCTGATTTGCATATCGATTGTGTATGGGGATTGTTTTCGTGAAAGCGCCCGCACTCCGACCGGGCGGGCTTCGAAACAGGACGATCACCGCCGCCGGTCCTTCTCGTGACGGATTCCGGGGAGGGGCGCGTCCGTACCGATATTTTTACAACAACCATGCCACAGGCGTGCGCACCAGTAAATACAACCGACTGTCTTTGCAATACTTACACACGGGCTACCGCCAGATGAACCCGCGTAGAGGCTCCGAGCATTTTATCGGGGCGCTACCGCTCGAAATGCGTACATTCATTCCCCAACCAGATTCGAGTTACCATGAAGCGTTTCGTTATCGTAGGGTTGGGCAGTTTCGGTTCTAGCGCGGCACGGGCGCTCTATACCCAGGGTCATGACGTGATTGCGGTGGATTTCGTCGAGGATAAGGTGGACGCCATCGCCGCACACGTTACACGAGCAGCCGTCGGGGACGCCCGGCAACTGGATATCCTCGAACGTATCGGAGCGAAGGATGCCGATGCGGCAGTGGTCAGCACCGGAGACGACATGAGCGCCAGCATCCTATCGGTTATGGCCCTCCGGGACCTGGGGGTACGCGAGATTTACGTCAAGGCCGTTTCCCGGGATCACGCACGCATTCTGAAGAAAATCGGGATTACGGAGACGATATTTCCCGAGCAGGAGTCGGCCATGAATCTGGCGACGCGGATATCCCGCAGCAGTGCGTTGCTGAATTACGTCCGGTTGGGCGGCGGATTCAGCCTTCAGGAAATGGCCGTACCGAATGAATGGAACGGCAAGACGTTGCGCGAGCTTCAGCTCCGGGCCCGCTACGGCATTTCGGTGGTTGCCGTACACGACGTACTGACCGACGCCATGATTCCCGTACCCGACCCGGACGCGCCGTTGAAGGATTCGGACACGTTGCTGGTAAGCGGAAGCGACGAAAGCCTGGCCACGGTAGCCCGGCTGACCTGAGGGCCGTTCAACCGGCTTCGGGAAGGAGGCCTTCGGCTTCGGCCCATGCCAGTAGTTTTCGGCGGGCTTCCTCGTTCAACTCGCGGGGAATTTCGATGTCCATTTCCACATACAGATCGCCGGTAGCCGTATCGGTCCGCACCCCCTGGCCCCGGACGCGGAAGCGCTCGCCGGGTTGAGCACCGGCCGGGACGGTAACTTTTACCGTCCCTCCATAGGGCGTCAGAATGGTTTTCGCTGTTCCCAGGATGGCTTCCAGGGCGTTTAGCCGCGTTTTTACATACAGATCGGTCCCCTCCCGGCGGAAAACGGGGTGTGGTTCCACCTCGAACGTGATGTACAGATCGCCCCGGGCGCCGGCAGGGCCCGGGCGCCCCCGTCCTTTGAGGCGGATACGGCTGCCGGTATCGACGCCGGGCGGAATGTCCAGGCGGACGGTTTGCCCGTCGGGGAGCTTGATTTCCGTTTGCCCGCCTACGAGCGCCTGCTCGAAGGGCAAACGCAAATGCGATTCCAGGTCCGCGGAGGCCGTTCGGCCGTGTCGGGCGGATTCCGTACGACCGCCTCCGTAGAAGCCTCCGAACAGGTCGCCGAGATTGTCGAAGCGTCCGTCGTTGAATATGAACCCTGCATCCGGGCCTGCGCCGGTCGTTTCCATGCGGACATAGGTTCCGTCGGGCGCTCTGTAGAAGCGGGAATTGCCGTCCCGGGCGCCCTGATGAAACCCGTCGAACCGGGCGCCGGCGAACGGGTCCTTTCGCATACGGTCATATTCCGCACGCCGTTTGGGATCTCCGATGACATCGTAGGCGGACTGGATTTCCTTGAACCGTTCCTCGGCCTCCGATTTATCGGGATTCCGGTCCGGGTGGTAATCGCGCGCCATCTTCCGATACGCTCGTTTTATTTCGCTCTCGGTTGCGGCCTCAGTGACACCCAGGATATCGTAGTAATTTATCGTGTTATCCATGACCTCGTTTCATTTGCCATAAAAGAACCCCCGCTCGGAGCGGGCCGAACGGGGGTATCGAAGGTCAACCGCTGCGGGCTTCGTCAGGCGATTTCGATGCGCCTGGGCTTCGATTCTTCCCGTTTGGCTACCGTGATGGTCAGTACGCCGTCTCTCAGGTTGGCCTGGACGTCATCCGGGTTGCCGGCCTGCGGGAGCGAGAACGAACGATAGAAGTGGCCGTAGGAGCGTTCGACCCGGTGGAAGTTCTCCCTCTTTTCTTCGTGTTCGGCCTTGCGCTCCCCTTTTACATGGAGCATTCCTTCATGCAGTTCCACGTTCAGGTTTTCCTTCTGCAAGCCGGGCACATCCATACGGATGAGGTAGCTTTCCTCCGTCTCCGAAAGGTCGGCCCTGGGCGACCACAACAGGCCCCGGGTTTCTGCGCCGCTTTGCGTGTCGCCGAGCTGATCGAATACGCGGTCGATCTCCCGGCGCAGGGTTCCAAAGGGAGCCAGCGGCGAATACTGCATCAGGCTGTTCATCGCTTACCTCCTTTATCCTGTTTGATCCAAACATCTGTTTTCCGGCTCGTCCTTCGAGCCTTGCAGGGTGTTTCCTTTGCAGAAAGAGTGCCAGGAGGTCAATTAATGATAAAATGGCATGAACCACGGGCGCTGATTTCAGCGTTGTCCGCAGATCATGCCATTTTGACAACTACTGCCCGAACGTCCCGACACACCCCTTCGGGAGCCGGTTTCAGGCGCGATTCAGGCCGGCGCACTGAGGGAAACGGGTCAGCTGATGTAGTTGCGAAGCCGGTCCCTGGAGCTGTTGCGGCGCAGTTTGCGAAGCGCCCGTTCCTTAATCTGCCGCACCCGTTCTCGGGTGAGGCTGAATCGGTCGCCGATGTCCTCCAGTTTCAGGGGATGCTCCCGGCCTATCCCGAAGTACAGGCGGATGATTTCCGCTTCCCGATCGGTCAGGGTTTCCAGAGCCTCCCGGACGTCGAGGCGTATCGACTCGCCTACCAACGGCTCATCCGGTGCGTTATCTTCCCCGTCGGTCAATACATCCAGGAGGGTGTTATCGTCCTCGTCGCCGAAGGGAGCATCCATGGAGAGAGCCCTGGGGGACTGCATGACCGCCTCCAGGACCCGTTCGGCATCCAGCTGGAGATCCTCAGCCAGTTCCTCGATGCTCGGCTGGCGCTCGAACTGCTGGGAGAGGCGGGTGCTGGCCCGGCCGATTTTGGAGATGGTGCTGACCCGGTTAAGGGGAAGGCGTACGGTACGGCTCTGCTCCGCCAGCGCCTGCAAAATGGCCTGCCGGATCCACCAGACGGCGTAGGATATGAACTTGAACCCGCGCGTTTCGTCGAAGCGCTGCGCCGCCTTGATGAGGCCGTAGTTCCCTTCGTTGATGAGATCGGCGAGGCTCAGCCCCTGCCCCTGATACTTACGCGCTACCGTAACGACAAACCGGAGATTCGCCCGGGTCAGGCAGTGGAGCGCTTCTTTATCTCCCTGTTTGATCCGCGTGGCCAGCTCGACTTCCTGCCCCGCGTCGAGCAGCGGAATACGCCGGATCTCCTGGAGGTAGCGTTCCAGCATTCGTTGATGCACCGAGACGTACATAACTCCCTCGTTTGATGCGCTGCACCGGATAGTAATCCCTGACAAGTCACTTCCCCCGTTTCACCTGGCAGGTCCGTAGGGCCTTTCGCGGGAGGTTTTATCAGCGGCATGAAGCCATCCACCAACGGCTACAGCATGTTTACCTGTTTCCTAAAGGGAATACGCGGATTTTCGCCGGCTTCGCTCCGTTCCGGGGCGGCTGCCTGCGGCATATTTCACATAAGGGCGAGACGGCGGCCGTACTTTACTCTTGTAACATAATCGCCGGCCCGCGCCGATCCGGACATAATCTGTCAGGCCGCCGTACCATTTTGTATAAAGCCGGAAAAAGGATAGAACCCTTCCGGAGTGCCGCCCAAGATAGCTCGACCCGGCGCAATCGCCTATAAGGAAAGGTATAGGGAGCCCGACGGAAAAAGGAGCATTACTGTGTAGGGATAATGCCTAACCGACTGAATCGTTTTACCCCCAAAAACCCTCAACCGGCCAGTCATGGAAGCCCTTGAGCGGACCGTTAAAGAAACAGCGCCGGGCGGTTCTCAATCCGGATCGTAACGAAAATAGCTTTTTTGTCTCGCAGAACTTTTCGTATATAGCGTCGTTGAGAGCATACATACCATTGCAAGGAACCTCATCGATCATGCATCCGGACGTTTCCCTCCACCTGTTTGCGGCGTGTTGTTGTTGCCCGGCCAAGGGTGGGGGAACGCGTACCGGTCCGGCGTAGCAGTTGAGCAAGCGCCTTTCCGGAAGAATCGAAAAGCGAAACGCGACACCCCTCCCGTTTGAACGTGAGGGGTTTTTTTATGGACTTACCGAAGCGCTAATCAATACGACCCATGCCGGTACTAACCGCTTTGAGCCACCCGCCCAGCCGCAGCGCGGCGCAGATGCCGTCGCTGGTGAAGCAGATCGGACAAACTCCCCTGGTGCGCCTGAAGGGGGTTGCCGCGACGCTGGCGCCCGGAGTGGCTCTGTATGCCAAAGCCGAATACATGAATCCCGGTGGATCGGTGAAGGATCGGCCGGCGCTCCGGATGGTGCGGGAGGGCCTTCGTCGGGGACTTTTGAAAGAAGGAATGACCCTGCTGGACGCAACCAGTGGAAACACGGGCATCGCGTACGCCATGATTGCGTCGTCGCTCGGGATTCCGGTAAAGCTGGCCCTGCCGGCCAATGCCTCGGCGGAGCGCAAGCATATCCTCCGGGCGTATGGGGCCGAACTCATCCTGACGGACCCGATGGGGGGTACGGATGAAGCGCAGCGAACCGTCCGGGCGCTCGTCGCGGCCGAACCCGACCGATACTTCTATCCGGATCAGTACAACAACGACGATAACTGGAAAGCCCATTACGAGGGCACCGGCCCGGAAATCTGGGCGCAAACGCAGGGACGAGTCAGCCATTTCGTAGCCGCGCTGGGTACTTCCGGTACGTTTACCGGAGTCATGCGGCGTCTGAAAGAGATCGACGGGGCCATAACCGGCATTGCGGTACAGCCGGATTCTCCTCTGCACGGCATCGAGGGGGTCAAGCACATGGAAACGGCGGTCGTTCCCGGCATTTACGATGCGGGGCTGCCGGACGAGATTGCGGCGATCTCCACGGAGGAAGCGCACGAGATGACCCGGCGGCTGGCTCGTGAGGACGGCTTGCTGGTGGGCGTATCGGCGGGCGCCAACGTAGCGGCCGCCCTGAAAGTGGGCCGGGAGCTCGACCAGGGCGTGCTGGTAACGGTTTTGTGCGACACGGGGATGCGGTACCTCAGTGAACCATTCTGGAGCGCCGCCTGAAACCCGATGATCATACCGACCGGCCTGTTACTGCAAATACGGGAGCATGGGCGCCGTACGTACCCCGAAGAATGCTGCGGCTTTCTGCTCGGCCGCGCCGAACCTGACGGCAACCGGGTGGTCGCCCTTCGCCCGGTGGATAACCAGCGCGAAACCAACCGCGAGCGGCGATACCAGATTACTCCGCACGACTACCTGCACGCCGAACGGGCCGCCGGCCGCGAAGGACTCGACATTGTGGGTACGTACCACTCGCACCCCGACCATCCGGCCCGGCCTTCCGCAACCGACCTTCAGGAGGCGACGTTTCCGGGCTTCACCTACGTCATCGTAGCGGTGGGCGAAGGCAAACCCGGCGAACTGACCGCCTGGAGCCTGGCCCCGGATCGATCCGCTTTTATTCCCGAACCGATCATTCATCCTTGAACGTTTCTCAAACACGACCCCTATGGCAACCGTCAGAATCCCTACCCCGCTCCGATCGTTCACGGGCAACGAAGCGACGCTCCAGGCGCCCGGCGCCACGGTGGGGCAAGCCCTCGATGAACTCGTGGCCCGCTACCCGGCCCTGAAAACGCATCTTTACAACGAGCAGGGACAGCTCCGCTCGTTCGTAACCATCTTTCGGAACGACGAGGACATCCGGTACCTCGAAAAAGAGGCCACTCCGCTGCGGGAAACGGATGAGGTTTCCATCATTCCATCCACTGCCGGCGGCCTCTGATCTGCGGCGCTTGACACTACGCATATGGTCATCCAGGACGCACCATTGACGGCGGAGGAATACCGCCGGTATAACCGCCATCTGATCCTGCCGGAACTGGGCGTACAGGGCCAGAGACGCCTCAAGGAAGCTTCCGTACTGCTCGTCGGAGCGGGAGGGCTGGGGTCGCCGCTGGCGATGTACCTGGCCGCTGCGGGAATCGGCCGGCTCGGGATCGTGGATTTCGACGTGGTGGACGAGTCGAACCTGCAACGCCAGTTGCTTCACGGCACCCGCGACGTAGGCCGTCCGAAGCTCGAATCGGCGCGCGACCGGATCCGGGACATCAACCCGAACGTGCAGGTCGATCTCCACCCGGTGCGGCTCAGCAGCGAGAACGCGCTCGATCTGTTCCGCCCGTACGACGTGGTGGCCGACGGGACGGATAACTTCCCTACGCGGTACCTGGTAAACGATGCCTGCGTGCTACTCGGAAAGCCCAACGTGTACGCCTCCATTTTCCGTTTCGACGGGCAGGCGTCCGTATTCGGCGCGCCGGACGGCCCCTGCTACCGCTGTGTGTACGAGGAGCCGCCGCCGCCCGGGCTGGTGCCTTCCTGCGCCGAAGGGGGCGTACTGGGGGTGCTGCCCGGCCTCGTCGGCACTATCCAGGCCACCGAGGTCATAAAGCTCGTGGCGGGCATCGGCGAGCCGCTCATCGGGAGGTTGCTGCTCATCGATGCCCTTTCGATGAGTTTCCGCACCCTGAAACTGCGCAAAAACCCGACCTGCCCGGTGTGCAGCGAACACCCGACCCAGACCGGGTTGATCGACTACGAGGCGTTTTGCGGCATCCCGACGGCGCCCGCTACTTCATCCGAGGAGGACGTGCCGGAGATGACCGTGCAGGAGTACAAGCAGCGGTTGGACGAGGGCACGGCGCCGTTTCTGCTCGACGTGCGCAAACCCTATGAATATGAAATCGCCAACCTGGGAGCGCCCCTGATTCCGGTTGACGAGCTGGAAAACCGTCTGGAGGAGCTTGCCTCGTATCGCGAGCGTGAAATCGTGGTGCACTGCCGGTCGGGGGTGCGCAGCGCACGGGCCGTCCGGATCATGCGGGGCGCCGGGTTCTCGGACGTAAAGAACCTGACGGGTGGGATACTGGCCTGGAGCAAAGAGATCGACCCCAGCCTGCCCGAGTATTGATCTCTCTCGTCATGTGGCCCGATGACTTCCCTTTCCGGTCGGGGCGGCGGCCGACGAAATCAGTTTGCGGAACGGAGCCTGCCCAGGGCGGCTTCCAGAATGGTATCCCTGCCCCGGACGGCATCCGACTGGGTCATGTTGACCAGAATATCCGGTCCGATGCCGATGCCCTCCAGGGAGGCGCCGTGTACGTTGGTCTCCAGCCAGACCGGAAACCGGTACGCCCATCCGTTGGGCAGCTCCCGGTATATCGGGTTGCCGAGGCCGCCCCCGGTGGTATCGCCCAGCACGGTAACGTTCGGCAATTCATCCATGGCGAGGGTGAAGTGCTCGCAGGCGCTGAAACAGCTCCGGTTGGTGAGCAGGGCCACCGGCCCCCGGAAAGGCGCCTCGCCCATCGGGCGGACGCGCAGCTCCCACGTTTGGGTGAAATCGGAATAATTCGGACCGTTCCGGTAGCGGTAATACGCATACAGGCGCTCGGTATCGGCAAAGCGCCCGGCGATCTGTTCCGCTATCCGTCCGGAGCCGCCGCCGTTGTTCCGAACATCCACGACCAGTGCGGCGGCTCCGTCGAGCGCCCCGAGCGCGATATCGATGGAGTCGGCCCAACCGGAGCCGCTGAATGAATTGATGTGGATATAGCCGATTTCCTTATCGATCATCCCATAGGTGATGCGGTCGTCGGCGGCCTTACCGAACCTTCCCGGCAGGTAGTACCGTTCGATCAGATCGGATGAGTAGTTCCGGGGATACTGCGTAAACCACGCCGAGTAACCGCACCCTCCGAACGACGTGACGATGTTGACATGCCCGTCCTCGAGGTGGTCGATCATTTCGCACATCACCTCGAAGAGTTTCCGCTCGGTCATGGTTTCCGTTATCTGGGGGCGGTACTGTTGGTACAGGGCCTTCCAGTCCGCTTCTTTTATCGTAAAATGGGAGTAGTGCCGGTCGATCTGGGACCACACCTCATCGAAAACGGCGGTCGGGCTGTTTTCGAGTTCATCCCCCAGCCAGGCGTCGGCGCATCCGGCAAGGAAAACCAGCAGACCCGACAAAACGAGAAAATGCCTCATTCCGGAAATCAGAAAGGTGAATATGAGAGGCCGACATGGATTCCGTTCCACACGGAGCGGTAGGGAACGGGGTCCTCGATCCGGTAGGCCAGCCCTTCGTAGCCAACCGCCAGTTTCCACCGATGGTGCAGCCGACGTTCGTACCGGGCGGCCCCCGAGAACCGCCTGAATCGGTCGAGGGTAACCAGGTGATAGTCGACGGGGCCCTTCAGGCTGTACGATGGGCGCAGCACCAGCGCCCCTACCGGAAGGGCGAACCGCACCACGAGCCGCCCGGAGGGACGCTCGAACAGCACGCCGGTAGCCTCGATGTTCAAAGCGGTATAGTACGTTCCCAGGAATTCGGTATAGGTGCTCGTATACCGGTGTTCCACGAAGTCGAAAAAGCTATCGATAAGGAAGCCGGCAAACAGGCTTCCCGTGGGCACGGAGGCCAGGCGGCGGCCGTAGGCGCCCTGTAATTGAACCTGAACCCCTTTCTCCCGGAACAGCTCGCCCCGTGTAATGGAGGACGTGTACCGGGAGGGCCCTGCGGCCGCCAGGAGCCGGTGACGGTTACGTATCCCCTCATATCCGTACTCGAGGCGCGGCTGGAGGAGGGCGCCGCTGTAACGCAGGGGCGAGGCCTGGTCGTCCGCCCGGACGTGGCGGGCGAGGCTCGTACCCATACCCAACCAGTGTTTCCGACCGGTATCCTGGGCCTGAGCGGGCGCTCCCACAATCAGCAGGAACAGAATACAGGTCAGGAGACGCTTCATAGGGCGAGGACGGCCGTCAGGAACGAGGGGTGCTGCCAAAATAACGGATTCTCGAACGCGTATCCGGGAAAAACCGGCCGAGCCCCCGGGCGCACAGCATCCACCCACAGGTGGCCTGACCGTGCTTTTCGAACGATATATCCTGCGACAGGATTCCAGGCGGGCCGTATCAATATGCGGAAAGGCTGGTTTGAAAGAGGCAACCGACATAATTCAGAGGGATTATCTGTCCTAACTCAGACAGGGGCTATTCAAAACGTTCCTCCGGGTGCAACAAAACGAAAACGGGACCGTAGGCACAAATAGTTTAGTCATCATTGAACAGATGGATGATACAGAGGGGCTTTTCCCGATCTCTGCCGGACCCCCTGTGCCTCATTCATCAGGAACAATCTACCTCTATGATGGAGCTTCCGGCGGCCCAACTACTGCATGTGGATAAAACGTATCGCAGCGGCGTCATCGAGGTGCCGGCGGTTCGCGGCGTCGATCTGGACATCGAGCCCGGCGCTTTTCTCGCCCTTGTAGGCCCTTCGGGATCAGGCAAAACGACGCTTCTGAATCTGCTCGGCGCGCTGGACACCCCTACCTCGGGCGAGGTATTGATAAAGGGCACGCCTACGAGCGGGCTGGGGCCCAAAGCGCTGGCCGATTTCCGAAATACGCATCTCGGGTTCATTTTTCAGACGTTCAACCTCATCCCGGTGCTGACGGTGAGAGAAAACGTCGAGTTGCCGCTGCAACTTCAGGGAGTATCCCACTCCGGCGAACGCCGGGAACGGGTGGATGCCGCCCTCGCGGACGTGGGCATACGGGAGCTGGCCGAGCGCAGACCGGCCGAGTTGAGCGGGGGGCAGCAGCAACGGACGGCCATCGCGCGGGCGCTCGTAAAGCAACCTGCGCTGGTGCTGGCCGATGAGCCGACGGCCAACCTGGACAGCGATACGGCCGAGGAAATCATGGCGTTGATGGAGCGCATGAACGGGGTGCACGGCACGACCTTCGTGTTCTCGACGCACGATCCGCTGGTCATGCGTCATGCCACCCGGCTGGTGAGGCTCCGCGACGGGAGCATCGAATCCGACGAACGCATCGAGCGAGGCGCCTATGCCGGCCAATAGTGACTCTCCCGGACTTACTCCCGGAACGCTCCGTCCGGGGCTTACCCTTCGCATGGCCGTGCGTAATCTGGCAAGGAATCGGCGGCGCACCTGGATAACAGTCGTTACCATCGCCGTTTCCGTATTTCTGCTCCATATTACCTCGTCCCTGCTGGTGGGGTTGGAAAACCAGTCGTTCGACAACCTCATTTTTTACCAGACCGGTCATGCCGAGGTGTATCCGGCGGGCTATTTCGAGGAACGGGAAGAGCTGCCGCTCGACAATCCGCTGGATCGGCCGGAGGCGCTTCTGGAGGACGTCCGGGGGGTGGAGGGGGTCGCGGCAGCCGCTCCGCGGATCGTTTTCCAGGCACAGCTATCGAACGGGATCGACCAGATACCGGTCCAGGGTATCGGTATGGCGGTCGCGGAAGAAGGGACCGAAGCCCTGAGGCTAGATCAGGCCGTGGTAAAAGGCGCCTACCTTTCACCCGGCTCGGAGGGCCTTTTGCTGGGAAGCGGGCTGGCCGAGTTCTTTGAAGCGAGCATCGGGGACTGGCTTACGGTGCTCACCAAAACCAAACAGGGGGCCTACGAAGCGCTGGATCTGCCGGTGCTCGGGTTGCTGGGTACCGGCAACCCGCAGATCGACCGAAATTCGTTTCTGATATCCCTCGAAACGGCCCGGTCGATGCTGCAGATGGAGGGGGAGGCGACCGAAATCGTTGTGCGCTTCGCCCCGGCGGTCCGTGAGGAACCAACCGCCCGGCGGCTGGAGGCGGCCCTGGCCGGACGCCCGGTAGAGGTAAAGCGTTGGGAAGAGATCGAGGCCGATTTCATGGCGCTCGTGGAAACGAAACGATTGGGCAGCCTGCTGATGCTGGGGTTGTTTGTGCTCATTGCCGTCGTGGGCATCGCCAATACCATTCTGATGGCCGCCTTCGAACGCATCCGTGAGATAGGCACGCTCATGGCGATGGGCCTTCGCCCGTCCGGCATACGAAAGCTGTTTCTGACCGAGGGGGCGCTTCTGGGTGGGCTAGGTGGGCTTACGGGTACGATCCCGGCGCTCGCACCGATCATTTACTTCTCCGTTAATGGGATGGATTTGTTGAGCTTGTATGGGGATGTAGACGTAGGCTACCCGGTGAAGGGTCTGGTATATATGGCCGTAAGCCCGGCGTTTCTGATCGGCGTGGTGCTGGCTACCGTGGCGCTGGCCGGAGCCGCGTCCTACTACCCGGCGGCGCGGGCAAACAGAGAAAACCCCGCGGAGGCGCTGCGACATGTCTGAAACCGCCGTATTGCAGTCGAGAAAGATACCCCGGCTGACCCTGGCCTGGCGGAACACGCTCCGAAACGGGCGGCGCACCCTGCTGACCGTTTCGGCGGTGTTCGTGGCGGTCGGGGCCATGATTTTCGGCACGGCCTACATGAACGGGACCCTGGATAACGTTCTGGATACCTTCGCGAAAATCGAATCGGGGCACATCCGGATCAGGAAAGAAGGATTCACCCGGAAGGAACGGTCGCTGCCGTTGTACCTGCACATCGAGGACTTGAGCCGGGTGACGTCGGCGATCCGGGAAGTAGCCGGCGTGAAAGCCGTGTTGCCGCGGATACGCACCGCCGTACTGATGGAGGGAGCCGAGTCGAACCGGACCGGGCTGCTCATGGGGGTGGACATCGCGGCGGAACGGGGATATCTGGACCCGGAGGCGATGGTTTCCGAAGGGCGGACGCCCCGGAGCGGGCATCCGGAAGTACTGGTAGGCCGGGAGTTTGCCCACAGGCTCGGGGTGCAGGTCGGCGACACGCTCACCCTGCTCGGGCAGACGGCCTATCGCTCGCTGGGCGGCATTCGGCTGCGGGTGACGGGGCTGGCGCAGACGGGAATGGGGGCGTTCGACGGGAAATTGTTGCTCGCTCCGCTGGATCAGGTGCAGTTGATGACCGAGATGCCGGATGCGGCCACCGAACTGCTGGTATTTGCAAAGACCCCGGAAGAAGCACACCGCCTTTTGCCGCTCCTCCGGAACGCGATCAGCAACTACGTGGAAGAAGCCGAGATACGCGCCTGGGACGAACAGGGACCGCTCATCCAGACCCTGTCGTCCGTGCGGCCGGTGCTGCTCGGCGTGGTATTCATGCTCACGATAATGGCCGGTCTGGTGATCGTCAATACCATGCTCATGACCGTTATGGAGCGCACCCGGGAACTGGGGATGCTGGCCGCCCTGGGGATGCGCCGGGTGGACATCGTCCTGCTGATCGTGGCGGAAGGAGCCATGATCGGGCTGATCGGAGCGGTTCCGGGGGGAGTAGCGGGCTCCGGCGTGACGCTCTGGTTGCAGCAAACGGGGCTCGACATAACGGCCGCCGCCCGGAGCACCGATCTGCCGTTCCGGGGGGTCATCTATCCGGCATTTTCCTTGCCGTACGCTCTGGGAGCGTGCCTGCTGGGCATCGCGGCGGCGGCCGCGGCAGCCGTTTACCCGGCCCTGAAAGCCGCACGGCAGAAACCGGCGGAAGCCCTCCGGGCCTGAGTCGGACGCTCGTTACAGAACCCATATGGTAATCATGATGCTTACGCGACGGACTTTTTATCCGAACGGGACCATGAACAGACGGGGGCTTCCCTTTTTCCTGGGGGGGTGGATGCTTTTTGCGGCCGCCCTGCCGTCGGCGGCTCAACCAACCCCCCGGGACATTCTGCGACGGGTGGATGAGAACATGACCTTCAACACCGCCCGGACGATCGCCGACATGACGATCCATTACCGGGGCGGCGATGCACGCACACTGACCTACGAAGCGTGGAGCGAGGGGGAGGAGCGGTCGTTTCTGGAGTTTACCGCCCCGGCGCGGGATGCCGGCAGCCGGTTCCTCCGACTGGATGACGAGATGTGGATTTTCCTTCCACGCGTGGGCAAAAGCGTTCGCATCCAGGGCCATATGCTGCGGCAGGGCCTGATGGGGAGCGATTTTTCGTACGGCGACGCCAGCGAAAACCCGAGCCTCATAGACGATTACGACGCCACGCTCGAGCGGGAGGAAACGATAGACGGGCGACGGGCTTACATACTGCGCCTCGCGGGTAAACGCGACGATCTGGCCTACCCCGGCCGGCGGATATGGGTGGATGCCGAGCGCTACGTACCACTCCGGGAGGAACGCTTTGCGCGAAGCGGCAAGCTACTCAAAACAGCTACGTTAAGCGACGTCCGGCGCGTGGGCGATCGGTGGTATCCGTTCCGGGTAGAGCTCGATAACGCGTTGCAAAGCGATACGCGCACGGTGATGCAACTGAAGCAGTTCGACCTCGACGCGGACGTTCCCGAGAACGTCTTTACCCGCCGTCACCTGGAGAGCCGACGATAAACGGATGAACACGATGGACGGCAACGCAGGCCGGCGGCTCGCCCTGATCGGACTGAGCCTGCTCCTGACGAGCTTGCCCGTACGGGCACAGACCAATGTGACCTGGAACGGGTATCTGGAGCATCAGTACAGGGTTAGCTATGGCCCCCGCCGCTGGACGCACCTCGACTACGACCGGGCCCGTGTGGACGTAAACGCCGTAGCGGGGCGTCGGAGCGTCGTGTCGGTGGCCGCCGTAGGGCAGCTGTATCGGGGAAACACCGAGACGCGGCTCCGCGACGTGTTGCCGGATGCACTGGCTGACGTCGCAGGGGCGGCGCGGATCCCGCTGGAGGACCGCTTTTACCTGAACCATGCGTTCATCACATTGCATCCGGGGCCGCTCGAGATAACGGCGGGAAAGCAGTACCTGGCCTGGGGAGCCGCCTACGTGTTCAACCCGACGGAGCTGTTCCGGCCCAAGAACGTCTTCGAGCCGGGCTACGAGCGCGAAGGAGTCGGGGCGATAACGGTGCGGGTACCCTTCGGAGCGTTGAGCGACGTACTCGTAGGGTTGGCGCCGGAGGAGGACCTCGCGTACAGCGGCGCCTTGCTGCGGGTGCGGCACCACGTTTCGGGTTTCGACGTATCGGCTGTCGGGGCTGTCGTCCATGAAAGCGGGCTGCCCGAGCGCTTGCCGGCGGCAGGCGACACGCTGAACCGCCGGCTCACCGTGGGCGGGGATGTTACGGGCGAGGTGCTTGGCCTGGGCGTATGGACGGAAGCGGCCTACACGCATGTCGCCGGAACGAACCGCCTGGAAGCCACGGCGGGAGGTAATTACACTTTTCGGGACGGCACGCTGCTGCTGGTGGAAGGCCATTACGACAGCCGGGCGAAATGGGGAAAACCGTATCCGGCTTCCTGGTGGCTGGGCCGCCTGACGGGGAACGTGCGCACCCTCGGGAGGACGGAAGTGTACGCCTCGGTCCAGCGTCCCGTGGGGGCGTTTCAGCTCTGGCACATCGGCCTGGCGGCCCTGGTCAATCCCGGCGATCCAAGCGGCGTGCTGATACCCTCGGTGGCTTATGCCTTTGCCGAAAACGTGGACGTGCTTTTCAACGGCGTCGTGCAGATCGGGCGAGACGGCAGCGAATACAGAGGGCCGCAATACGGCGGATTCATCCGGGCCAGGGTATACTTCTGAACTCCTCGTCCGGATCATATTGCCGTACGAAAATCATGCATTAACCGGTGCGCCGGGCCAAACTCTACCTGACCCAACATGACACGAACCACAGACGAAGCCGCGGCGGCCTTTATCGAGCGGGTCGGCCTGGCCATCGAGCAGCAGGGCCAGCCCCGCATCGCCGGACGCATCCTGGGCCGGCTGCTGGTCTGCGACCCGCCATACCAGTCGTTCGATGAGCTCGTGTCCGCTCTGGGAGCCAGCAAAGGCTCCATCAGCAACATGACCCGGTTGTTGATACACGTTGGGCTCGTGGAAAAGCACAGCCTGCCCGGAGACCGCAGGACGTACTTCCGAATCAGCCCGGGAGCCTGGCAGCGCGTGTTCCGCAAGCAGTTCGAACATGCACGCCGTCTGAGCGATCTGGCTGCCGAGGGGTTGAACATGCTGGAAAACGACTCCGGAAAGCCAGACGACCGGCTACGGGAGATGCATGACTTTTATGAGTTCGTGGCCGGATTGGGCCCGGACCTCATTGAAGCGTACAGCGAAAGGCGCGCCGCCGAAAGGGAGGCAGAGACCGGGCCACCTCCGCCGGATGAAGGTGCGGAACATCGGTAATCTTCAGTATTTCCGGGAATATCTGTAACGCAAAAGGCGGCCCGTCCCCCGTCGGGAAGGCCGCCTTTTGCGTGTGCAGGTGACAGACGAAGTTACCGGGAGGCCGTGCCGCCGCCCGCTATTACGTCGAACTTGACGGTGATGCCGTCGCCGGTGGAGATCCCTAGGAAGGTAGGCGCTTCCAGGTTGAAGTCACTCATTTTCATCGGGAAGCTGCCCTCGAACCGGACGGCTCCGTTCGGCATTCGCTCGCCGTCGACCGTCATGCGGATTTTTTTGGTCACGCCGGAGATGCTCAGGCGGCCTTCGGTCGTGAGGGTCGTTTTGGAGGCCGCAGCGGCAGATTGTTTGGCCGAGGTGAGCTGGAACTGAACCTGCGGGAACTGATCGGCCTTCATGATCTGCTTCATGCGGTTATTCATGGCGGCATGGCCGCAATCCAGCTTGTCGATAGGCACGTTCACCTGGACGCCGGATACTTTCAGATTGCCCGAGGCTTCGTGTTCGACGAAACCGCTCACGCTTTCCGCTTCGCATTTCCAGTCGTGAAGGGTCGAGGTGCCCTCGAACCACAATTTGCTTTCCGGCTGAAAAGCCGATTTTACTTTGGCCTGGTAGCCAACCCAACCGGCGGAAAGGATGGCACTTACCAGCAAAAGGCCGAACAGGATGCTGCGTTGGTTTTTCATTACGCCCCCGATAGTAGAAAAACTGGATTGTATGTTCGTTTGTACAACGGCGCCGCCTTACTGGACGGTTTATGTGGATCTTGCGATAAACACTACAGATAGCACGGGCTACCCCTAATATATCAAACACGGTGCCATGATTGAAGGCGGCGGGCCATACTTCATCTGCCCTTTATGATTTCAGGCCCCTCCTTCGCTCTCGACCCACTGGACGGCATGTTGCATCAACTCGGCGGCCGTAGCCAAGTTCAGTTTATTTTTGATGCGCGCCCGGTACGACTCCACCGTTTTGACGGATAGATGCAGTCGCTCCGCGATTTCCCGGGTGCCGAGGCCCCGGCCGGTCAGTCCGAACACTTCCAGCTCGCGGTCGCTGAGCACTTCCAGCGGCGACTGGTTGAGCTCTTTTCGGCCGGTCACCATGCCCATGAGCAGCCGTTCCTTAATTTCGTCGCTTACGTAGATGCCGCCGCCGATGACGTGGCGTACGGCCTTGACGATTACGTCTCCTCCTTCGAGCTTCATGACGTACCCCCGGGCGCCGGCCCGAATGGCGCGTTCGGCATACAGCGATTCGTCGTGTCGCGATACGACGAGGATACCCATATGCGGCCGCAAGGCCTGCAAGTGCTTGATCAACTCCAGGCCGCTCATGCCCGGCAGCGAAACATCGACGATAGCCAGATCGGGCTCGATTTTTTCGAGTATGCCGAGGGCTTCTTCCGCATCGGCCGCCTGTCCGCACACGGTCAGGTCGGGTTCGCTTTGAAGCGTTTGCGCCAGGCCCTTCCGCATGAGCGGGTGGTCGTCGATGATGAGGATACGCTTCATGAAGGATTCTTCTTCGTTTTCGTGAGCCGGCCCCGCGGCCGGAGGGCATTTCCACGCAGGGGAAGGGTACAGGTAAGAACGGCTCCCCCACCCGCGGAGTTCTCGATTACCAGCGTGGCGCCGATCATCCTGGCCCGATGGTGCATGATGCGCACGCCCATTCCTCCGTGCTCGCGGATGGAATCCGGAAAGCCGCTTCCGTCGTCCTGGACGCGAAGCAGCAACCGATCCTTATTGGACGCAAGCAAAATGACGATGCGAGAGGCGCTGCCGTGCTTCACGCCGTTGCTCACGGCTTCCTGGGCAATGCGATACAGGTGGGTAGCCACCGTGTTGTTTCGGAGGGTGCTCTGTCCCGTTTCCTCGAATACACAGTGGATGCCGAAGAGCCGTTCGGCGTGAAGGGCCAGGCGTTGCAGGGCGGCGGCCAGGCCGCTTTCGTCTAGCTCAACCGGTACGAGGCCCCGCGCCAGGCCGCGGGCGTACTGATCGGCTTCGCGGAGGAGGTCCACGATTTCGGAAAAGTCGCGGGCGAGGGGGTGGTTTTCCGCTTCCAGCTTGCGGGCGAGGTTGCGGCTGATGAGCCCGATGCCGGTGAGCATCTGGCCGAGACCGTCGTGGAGGTCCTGCCCGATCCGGCGGCGTTCG
Organism: uncultured bacterium; assembly: GCA_965365445.1. Lineage (GTDB taxonomy): Bacteria > Bacteroidota > Rhodothermia > Rhodothermales > DASSAV01 > CBDUBS01. The sequence goes on from CBDUBS010000060.1 coordinate 18,212, forward strand.
ATCTCGCCGGCTTCCAGTATACCCGTTTCCAGTTGCCGGCGTTCGGTGATGTCGCGAATAATGCCCGTGAAGAGGCGGCGGTCCTCGAAGCGGATCTCGCTGACGGCCAGATCCATGGGAAACGTCTCGCCGCTTTTGCGCAACCCTACCACCTCGCGCCCGATGCCGATGATTTTTCGGCGGCCTGTTTGCAGGTACCGGTGCATATACTCATCGTGTTCGCTCCGATAGGGCTCCGGCATGAGTACGTTTACATTCAGCCCGATGACTTCCCCTGCCTTCCAGCCGAAAATGCGCTCGGCGGCTGCGTTGAACGATTCGATGATACCCTGATCGGATATGCTGATTACGGCGTCTACGGTCGTCTCGACGATTGCGCTGGCCTTGGCCTCGCTTTCGCGAAGGGCTTCCTCGGCCTGGTTTCGCTCTACGACAGCGGCAAGCATATGGGCAACCGATCCGAGGAACTGCCTTGCCTCTTCCTGGAACGGCTCTCCGTTGCGCGTATAGACCACCAGAAATCCGAACGGACCGGTTTCGCCCGGGATGGGGACGGACCAGACTCCCTTCGGGTCTGCGCCGCCCGACGCAGCGGGGGGCCACTCCGCCGCTCCGGGCGCCCCGGCGGAGGCCCGCAGGACGGGCGCTCCCGTACCGGCCGCCGTTTCATACACCCGACACCCGTCCACTTCCAGGGCCCGGACTGTGGCCTGTACGATATACTCCATCAGC
>CBDUBS010000061.1:0-18879 GCA_965365445.1 uncultured bacterium
ATAGGAGCGGAAATTGGTTCGATGCGCGTAACCGAACAGATCGACGCCCTCGAAGTGGCGGCGCTCAAGCCGTTCCATTACCTCGTCATAACGCGCGTGCTGGCCTGTGTCATCGTGTTCCCCATCCTGACGATCTGGACGGACATGATTGCCATGACCGGGGGGTTCCTGGAGTCCGTCCTATCCGTCAATATGGACTACCGGATTTATATCACGACGGCCTTCGAGGCGCTGCGATTCTCCGACTTGATCGTCGATACCCTGAAAACCAGCATTTTCGGGTTCATCGTGGGTATCGTGAGCTGTTTCCTGGGCTTCACCGTAAAGGGCGGAACCCGGGAGGTTGGACAGGCGGCCATGCAGTCGGTCGTCATCTCGTCGCTCATCATTTTCCTGGCCGATGTGGTGGTGGTGCGGATCTCGTTAATGTTTTTCGGCGACCCGGGCGGCTGACCCCGGCCCGGTTTCTGACACCAGGTATGGCTGTACCGGAATACCCGCATCCGGCCGAAACGCCGGGCACAACCTCAGCCGATCAAGCCCTGATCGCGTTGCACGATGTGCATAAAGCTTTCGGCGCTGCCGAGGTGCTGCGCGGCGTTTCCATGTCGGTGCCGCAGGCTACCTCTGCCGTCGTCATGGGAGGATCGGGTACCGGCAAGAGTGTGCTCATAAAGCACATCGTCCAGTTGTTGAAGCCGGACCGGGGCGAGGTTTGGGTGAAGGGGCAACGGGTGGATGAGATGGCCGGCGACGCGCTGGATAAGCTGCGTCTCTCGATTGGATATCTGTTCCAGGGAGGAGCGCTGTTCGACTCGATGACCGTGTTCCAGAATCTCGAGTTTATCCTGGCTCGTCATACGTCGATGAGCCGGGATGAACGCCGAGAGCGCATACTGGAAGCGCTCGAATGGGTGAACCTGACCCAGACGGCAACACAGTTCCCGGCGGAACTATCGGGAGGGCAGAAGAAGCGCATAGCGCTGGCCCGGTCGATCATTCTCTCGCCCCAGATCATGCTGTACGACGAACCAACCACAGGGCTCGATCCGGTATCCGTGCGTGTCGTTTCCGACCTGATCGTTCGGCTGCGCGATGAGCGCGGCATCACCTCGATCGCCATCACACACGACTTGTTGTGCGCCGAGATGATCGCGGATTACATATACTTCCTGCATGAAGGTGTGTTCGTAGCGGAAGGCTCGCTGGATGACTTGCACCGGTCGGACCATCCGGAGTTGCGCAACTTCTTTGGAAACTAGCTGTTGAAACCAATGATTTTAGACAGGAACGTCCGTGCTTCGTCGGGCCTTCTTCGTTCGGCCCATTCCCCTCGTTTATCCTGGTAGCTCCATGTCCCGTCAAGCGCGTGTAGGCTTACTGGTTACGGCAGGAATACTGCTGTTTATCGTTGCCCTCTTCGCCATCGCCAACCGGTCCTTCCTGTTCAGCGATACGTTTTTCATTCGGTCGCAGTTCGGCAGTGTGGCGGGTCTCCAGTCGGGGGCGTCCGTGCAGTTTCAGGGGGTCAATGTAGGCCGTGTAGAGGCGGTCAGCCTTCCCGATGAGCCCGGTGGGAAAATCACCGTCAGCATGGCTATCCGTCAGGATGCCCGGCACCTGATCCGGCAGAACACCCAGGCGCAGATCAAGACGGACGGCCTCGTCGGCAACCAGATCGTCGTGCTCGTCAACCCGACCGAAGCGAGCCTCGATCAGCCGGTCGACGAAGGAGATTACATCCCGGGCAGCGATCCGTTCGATCCGTTCGACGTGGCGGACCGGGCCGTACGCTCCGTGCAGCGGTTCGAGTCGGTGGCTATCGCCTTCGAGGACATCATGCGCGACGTGCAGAATGCGGAGGGCACACTGGGTAAGCTGATTTACGATCCCGCGCTTTACAACAGCTTCGTCCAGACGACCAGTCAGACGCAGCGGCTGATGACCAACCTCGGCAACAACGCCGAAGCGCTCGTCGGACTGGCCGGTGAGGCTACCCAGGGCCTCCAGTCCATCCTGTTCAAGATCGATCAGGGCGAGGGGACCTTCGCGCGCATGGTCAACGACCCCGGCGTATACAATGCCTTGCTCGCCACCGCCGATACACTGCGGGGCATCTCGACGAACCTGCGCGCCATTACCAACAGCGCGGAAAACGCCGCCAACTGGGGGGCGCTGGGTATGTTTCGCTTTGCGGAGAACATGGAGGCGTTGCGCCACAACTTTCTCTTCAAGCGGTATTATGAAGAAAGAGGCTACATGGAGCGGGCCGAGTTCGAGACGCGGGAGCGGGCTCTCGACCAGAGCTATCGGCAGCTCGAAGAGCGGCAACGGGAGTTGCTGGAGTGGGAACAGCGCCTGAAAGCAAAGGAGGAGCAACTGTCGGATGGCGAAACGCTCCCCGTTCCGCAGGCTGTCCTGCCGATGGAAGCCGCACCGGTGCAACAGGAATAGCCTATGCCCTCCGGCAAAAAAAGAATAGCCGACCCTGCCGGTGGAAAGGCGCTGCCCGGCCGGGAGCTGACGTTCGAGACGGCCCTGCTGGTCGCCGGCTTCGTGCTATTCATCGTCTTGTTGTTCGAGCTGCGCACCCCCGCGGGAGAGGTGCATTTCCTCAACCCACCGCTCATTGCCGCAGCCGGCGCCATTCTTTTGTGGCCGCTCCGAAAGCAGCGTACCGTCCGCGCGTTACTTCTTGCCGGCGGGTTCCTGATCCTCGTCTGGTTTCTGAGTCGCATCGGGGTTGTTCTGCTGCCCTTTTTATTCGTATACGTCCTCGCTTATCTCTTCGACCCGGTCGTTGAATTGGCGCGCCGGAAATACGGGGTCCCCCGGTGGATTCTGGCCCTGCTGGCTACTTTCGTCATCATCGGGTTTTTTACCCTTGTCGTCTTTTTGCTGGTGCCTTCGGTCATCGGACAGCTCGAAGAGTTGGCGGCCCGGGTGCTGGCGAGCCTGACGTACCTGCGCGAGTGGCTCATGACATCCGCCGTTCTGGACGAACTGGAGACGTCGGGCCTCATCGAAAAAAACGACATTATCCTACAGATCTCGAATGCCATACAGGACCAGGCCGCTCGGATAACGACGGGCATTCCGAATATCGTACAGTCCGTGATAGGCTACGCCGGTTCGATTCTCGGCCTCATCACGACGATGGCGATCATTCCGGTCATCCTTTACTATACCTTGAAGGATTATCCCTTCATCACGCGCCGCCTCATTCAGCTTTTTCCGACCTACGGAGGGCGCCGAGATTACCTCGTCAAGGCCGGCGAGGTGGTCGGCAACTACCTGCGGGGACAGATCATCATTAGCGCTATAGGGGCGTTCAACGTTTCTCTCGTTCTCATTCTTTTCGACGTTCCATTTGCGTTGCTCATTGGTTTGCTCGCCGGTGTTCTGAACATGATTCCGAACCTGGGCGCCATCCTGACCAACGTGATCGGCATTCTGATCGCCGTAGTATTTGGCGACCCGTGGTTCATCGACGCCCTCATCGTGTTTCTTACACTGCTGGGCCAGTCGTTTCTGGAAACCATGATCCTCTCGCCCAAAATCCTGAGCGAGCAAGTCGGGTTGCATCCCGTGCTGATTCTGCTGTCGCTGCTCGTTTTCGGGTATTTCCTGGGCATGTTTGGTTTGCTCATCGCCGTGCCGGCCACAGCGCTCATCATGACGGTGTATAAAACTTATCGCAGCGAGTTCACGCTCGAGCTGGGGGCTGAACGTGCTGGGAATCATCCGGGAAGGGCTATCCGACAGCGGAAGCGAAGCAGAACATTTCTCACGAACGATGTGGGCCTCCCTCCGGGCGCTCCGGACCCGCCTTTGAGCGCCGACGCTGTATCTGCGGCATCCTCCGACGGCGTAACGCCGTCGCCTACGGAGGCGTCGTCCTGAACCATATGCGATTTACACTCGAGCTGAAAGACGTGCATACCCGCGCCCGGTTGGGCCGGATCGAAACGGACCACGGACACATCGATACGCCTATCTTCATGCCGGTAGGCACCGTAGGCAGTGTGAAGGCCGTCCAGCAACGGGAGCTGCTGCAAGATGTACGGGCCCAGATAATCCTTGGCAACACGTATCACCTTTACCTGCGGCCCGGCGCCGACTTGCTCGAAAAAGCGGGGGGGCTGCATAGGTTCATGCACTGGCCGGGGCCTATCCTGACCGACTCGGGCGGCTATCAGGTATTTTCGCTTGCTGAACGCCGCAAAATTACTGAGGAGGGAGTCGTTTTTCAAAGCCACATCGACGGCTCGTATCACCATTTTACGCCGGAGTCGGTGGTCGATACGCAGCGGTCGATCGGTTCGGACATCATGATGGTGCTCGATGAATGCCCTCCCGGCGATGCGTCGGAAAAATACGCCCGCGAGTCCAACGAGTTGACGATTCGGTGGGCAGAGCGTTGCCGCCGACGCTATCGGGAAACCGAAGGGCTTTACGGGCATCACCAGGCGCTTTTTGCCATCGTGCAGGGTGTCGTCTACCCTGAAGTACGGCGGGAGTCGGCCCTGCGGCTGGTCGATATGGACTTCCCGGGGTACGCCATCGGAGGGCTTTCGGTCGGCGAGCCGTCCGAACAGATGTACGCCACCGTCGATCTCGTAACCGGGTTTCTTCCTGAGGCCAGACCGAGGTACCTCATGGGGGTAGGCACACCCGAGAACCTGCTCCAGAACATCAGCCTCGGCGTGGATATGTTCGATTGCGTCATGCCTACGCGCAACGGCCGCAACGGCATGATCTTCACTACGGAAGGAATCATCAATATCCGCAACAAAAAATGGCAGGATGATTTCTCTCCGATCGATCCCGGTCTGGATCGGTATGCATCCGCCGCCTTTTCCAGAGCCTACCTCCGGCACCTGTTCATAGCCCGCGAAATCCTCGGGTTGCAGATTGCCTCGCTTCAGAACCTGTCGTTTTACCTCTGGCTCATGGAAATGGCCAGGAAGGCGATGCGCGAGAACCGATTCCTGGCCTGGAAAGACACCATCCTGCCGGTCATCAGCCGGCGTCTGTGACCCGCCTTCCGAACCTGTACGACCTGCGGGCGTTATACGGCAAGAGCACGGCCGCCCTGTATCTCTACCCGTATCCGATCCATGCGACAATTCGACGTCCCTTCGTTTTACCGCAGTCCGATCATCGGCCGGGTGAAGGAATGGCGTCGCAGCCAGGATCCGCGCAAACGCGATCTGTCGCCTTCGGTGCTCGATTTCGGACGGGTGCGCTTCAAGCTCGCCCGGCATTTCGGGTTTTGCTTCGGTGTCGAGCAGGCCATTGAGATTGCCTACCGCGCGATTGCGGAAAACCCGGAGCGGCGCCTTTTTCTGCTTTCGGAGATGATTCACAACGCCCACGTCAACGAGGACCTCCGAAGTAGAGGGGTGCAGTTCCTGCGAACGACATCAGGAGAGCCGCTCATTCCGTTGAGCGAGCTAACGCCTGAAGACGTGGTGATCATTCCGGCATTTGGTGTGGCCGTGGAGGTCATGAAGGAGCTCGAAGATCGGGGCATCGATACCCGTACGTACGATACTACCTGCCCGTTCGTTGAGCGCGTATGGAAAAAGAGCGACCAGATCGGCAAACAGGATTTTACCATCGTCATCCACGGTAAACGATACCACGAAGAAACGCGAGCCACGCTCTCTCATGCCGGGTTGAATGCCCCGGCCGTGGTCGTCCGCGATCTGGACGAGGCTCGCTTACTGGCCCGGTTCATACGAGGAGAGCTCCCCCCGGAAGATTTCCCCCATTGCTTTCCGGATCGGTACACATCCGGCTTCGATTCCGTACGCGATCTCCGGCGCATTGGCGTCGTCAACCAGACGACCATGCTCGCTACGGAGACGCAGGCCATAGCCGATCTGCTCAGGGAAGCAATGACCGCTCGTTACGGCTCCGAACGCTTGCAGGAGCACTTTGCCGATACCAGCGATACGCTCTGCTACGCCACCCACGAAAACCAGAGCGCTACGGCGGCCCTCGTAGCCGACGGCGCCGACCTGGCGCTGGTAGTTGGAGGGTTCAATTCCTCGAATACCAGCCATCTGGTCGAGCTTTGCGAAGAGCGTATGCCTACCTTTTTCATTCGCGGCCGGGAAGACCTCTGCTCCGCAGGGCGTATTCGCCACTACGACATCCATACGAAAACCGTTCGGGAAACCGACAACTGGCTCGCCGGCCGATTCCCGGTAGACATTATCCTGACCGCAGGCGCCTCCTGCCCGGATGCGCTGCTCGACGAGGTCATTCGCGAGATCATCGGGTGGTACCCCGGTGAAACGCATCCGGTGGAAGACGTGCTGGCTTCTTTCGGAACGACCGCTCTCCCGGTGGCATGAGGTATCCATGGCGCTTATCACGAATCCGGTCCCGATCTCAGGCTCCACCCACCCGGTGCGCGAGGCCTGGTACAAGGAGTGGTTCGACCGGGAGGAGTACGAGCTCGTTTATCAGGAGCGGGACGAAGACGAAGCCGTCCGGCTCGTCCGTCTCATCGAACAGACCGTGCATCCCGAGCCGGGCGCCAGGGTGCTCGATATGGCTTGCGGCCGGGGCCGACATGCCCGCGTTCTGGCTCGCCGGGGTTACCGGGTTACCGGCGTGGACCTCTCCCGACGGGCCGTGCTTCGCGCCGAACAGGATGCGGAAGCCGAAGGCCTTTCCATACGGTTCATCCGGGCTGACATGCGCGAGCCGGTAGGCCGAGCTGAATACGATGGGGTCGTTAATCTGTTTACCGCCTTCGGCTATTTCGAAAAACCGGAAGACCATCACCGGGCTCTTCAATCCATGGTGGAGGCGCTCAAGCCGGGCGGCTGGTTCGTGCAGGATTACCTGAACGCCCCCTACGTCCTGCATAATCTGCGCCCCGAGGATCAGCGAACGGAAGGCTCGGTTCACATCGTGCAGCGCCGTTGGGTTGAAAACGATTGGGTGAACAAAACCATCCGGCTGGAGCGGGGTTCGGAAACGTATACCTTCCGTGAGTCCGTGCGCCTGTTTACGTTGGACGACTTCCGGCAAATGTATGCGGCGGTGGGCCTCGAAACACAAGAAACGTTCGGCGATTACGATGGCCGTCCACATTCACCGGAAGCGCCGCGGTTGATCCTGTTCGCTCGAAAACGCTCCCTCGGTTGAATCCAGAGATCCTAGTTCATTCGGAAAGCCGTTTCTGGAAATACCCGTTCGGCCCCGGTCTGGCCGGTTGTATGCTGGCGCTGCTGCTATCGGCATCCGGCTGCGACCTGTTTTCCCCTCGGACGCCCGAGTTTCCGGTCGCCGATGCGGGCACTTTTCTCCAACCCGACACCCCGGATCAGGTAGTCGAAAACCTGCGCTTCGCCATTGCCGAACTGAACACCCTCAACTACCGCCGTTCGCTGGCCGAGGGGTTTGTCTACCGGCCCACCGCGTCGGCGCTTGCTCGCGAACCAATCTGGAGCAACTGGGGCCGGGAGCAGGAGGAGCAGTACTTTAGCTCCCTGGTTTCAGCGGCTCGTACCGGGAGCGGGCACAGCCTTCAACTTTACGACGCCACGCTCTCGGCCCTTTCACCCAGCCGATACGTGCTGGACGCAAATTATCTTTTACAGGTGCAGCACCAGCGTCCCAACGTGCCCGCCACGGTGCAGGGAAGCCTTCGGTTCGTAATCGTACAGGGGGCTGATGGGCTCTGGCGTATCGCGGAGTGGTCCGATTACGAAGTCGGAGCCGATCCATCCTGGAGCGATCTGAAGGCGACCTTCGCCAAGTAGCAGCGTTTAATGTTTCGAATACCTACCTTGCAGGACCGTAGCCGTCATACTGCCACGAACTCACGCTGATCCTGCTTTCCGTTGTATAGGTGCACCTTACCGTTTGCCTGTCTGTCGAGCCTCCTGGCGGCGGTTCTGGCGGCTGCGTGCAACCCGTTTGCGCCCGCCCTTGAAGAAGGCGATCCATTCGGCAACCTGCTGGGTGATCCGAAAACCATTACCGGGTTCTTCACTAACTTCCAGAACGCCTACGAGCTACGCGACCTCGCTCTCTACGAGCCGCTCATCGACTCCTCCTTCATCTTCGTCTACTACGATTTCGGAGCCCAGGTTGAACGCCAGTGGGGTTTCTCGCAGGAACTCGAGTCCACGCGACGCCTTTTCCAGAACGCGGACATGATTCGCCTGCGCTGGAATCAGATCATATCCAGCGATGTCGGCGCGAGCGGACTTCAGGCCAACGTCGTCCGCTCGTTCAACCTTACCGTCACCCTTTCGGACAACGATGTGTTTCGCGGCGACGGCAACGTCAACTTCCTGCTCGTCCGGGCGGACTCATCGAAAGCCTGGAAGCTGTTACGATGGCGCGATGAGAGCGAATTTTAGCCTCTTTTACGTCGCACTTTCTCCCCGGCGGGTCTATCTTGCCTTCATACCTGCGGCATTCACCTACCGGGCACCGATATGCATCAAGCTCTTGATTACGCCTCAAGTCGGTTCGAGGACTTCGTAAAACAACTCGATGATTTCCTTCGCATTCCCTCCATCAGCACCGATTCCGCTTATGCGGGCGACGTGCGTCGTACCGCCGAATGGCTCGTCGGCCACCTTCGGGAACTCGGTTTTGAAGCCGAAGCTTCGGAGACGGGAGGCCATCCCATCGTGTACGCCGAGTACCGCACCGATCCCAACCGGCCGACGGTGCTCGTGTACGGCCACTACGACGTGCAACCCCCCGACCCCCTGGACCTCTGGAAATCCCCTCCGTTCGAGCCCACCGTTATCGACGGCGCCTTGTACGCCCGCGGATCGAGCGACGACAAGGGTCAGGTCTTTATGCACATCAAGGCGGCCGAGGCGTGGTTGAAGGGAGGTGACGGTCTTCCGCTGAACCTGAAGTTCGTCATCGAAGGAGAAGAAGAAAGCGGATCGGTCCACCTTGTGCCCTGGATCAAAAACAACCGGGATCGCCTCGCCGCCGACATCGTGGTCATTTCCGACACCTCGATGTTTGACGAGGGTGTCCCGTCCATTACCTACGGGCTCCGCGGCCTCGCGTACGTCCAGGTGAAACTTACCGGACCGGACCGCGACCTCCACTCGGGTGTTTACGGTGGGGCCGTCGAAAACCCCATCTACGCGCTCGCCCGCCTCATCGCGGGCCTGCACGACGAACACCCCAGGGTGACCCTTCCCGGCTTTTACGACGCCGTGCGAGACCTCACCCCCGACGAGCGCCGGCGTTTCCGGGACCTCCCCTTCAGTGAGGACGATTGGAAAAAATCCATCGGCATCAACACCGCGCGTACGGAAGATGGCTACACCGTTCTGGAAGGGACCACGGCGCGTCCGACGCTCGACGTAAACGGCATCTGGGGAGGATACCAGGGGGAAGGGGCGAAAACCGTACTTCCTTCCTTCGCCGCCGCCAAAATATCCACCCGCCTCGTACCCGATCAGCGTCCCGCCGACGTGGTCAAAATGCTTCGGAAGTACTTTGAGGACCATACCCCGGAGACGATGAAGCTGGAATTTCGTGACCTTCACGGAGGCAACCCATCGCTCACCGAAACCGACACACCGGCCATGCAGGCTGCCGCCGAGGCGATGCGTCAGGTGTACGATCGCGAACCATACTTCACGCGAGAAGGGGGCAGCATCCCCGTTGTGGCCGACTTCAAGGAAATCCTGGGCCTGGGCACGGTGCTCATGGGTTTCGGCCTCAATTCCGATGCCATTCACTCGCCCAATGAGCACTTCGGCTTGAACCGGTTCAACGAAGGCATCCAGTCCATCATCCGGTTCTACGGCATCTATGCCACGCAATCGGCACGCTGAGCGGTAATACCCTCTGCTCCGGCTCGGACGGAGCAGAGGGGTTTCGCCTCGTTGCGTATGCCAACGTAATGCCGGCAGGATGAAACTGAAAACACAGCCGTCAGGTGGGCGCTGCGCTGTTTTTCATTCCGAAAACACGTACCTTTGCAGTATGTGCCCGTAGCTCAGCTGGATAGAGCGTCTGACTTCGGATCAGAAGGTCGGGGGTTCGAACCCTCCCGGGCATACCATTCAAAGGCTGCGTGAGCGGCCTTTTTTGGTTTATGTTTGCTTGGTTTGTGGGAAACCTCGTAGGGCCTTGGTGGAATGGTGTCATGCGAAGTGTCAACCGGAGGCGATTTGTCCTGCCGGTGGGAGGCCGCTTCCGGCTTTTGCAGAGGCTTGTTTTTTAGTGGCTCCGGCGAGCCGCAAGAGGCGGTATTCTTCGCGGCGCTGCCGGTTGTGTTCGGGTGTTCCCCAGCCAACGGCGCCGCGCTCCCGGTAGCGGTCGGGGCCTTCGGGGCCGGCGTGACGGTCGAACCACCAGGTGGGCATTTCGAGGGGTTGATCGGAGGCGGCCTGGATCATGTCGGCGGCGATATGATCGGGTAGGGGGTGTGGGCGGAGAGTGTGCCGGTATCTTGGAAGCCGGGGAGGTTTTTCCTCCTGAACGAGCGGCATAGGATTAGCGTGGAAGGCCCACTTGCCTCTACTCATCGTTACAGTCAGGGTACTGTGATAGCTACTAATTATTGTTATATTAAGGGCAGATAAAATGATCGGGACGCCGTGAAAGCAACTTTCTACTTCGATCGCAACATTTCCCGGCATGGTGTGAAGGTTGAGGATGTATACAGGCGGCGTTATCGAACGAGGTAGCCCGGCAGCCGCAGGACTACGGGCGCACGGCGATTTGGGGAGCGGTGCCTGGTCGTAAAACATATCTGCTGGTTGTGGTGCTGGAGGATGGTGAGACGATTCACAATGCGTTCTATGATGGCAATTTCACTCGCAAATTCAATAGTGGACGGTGGGGAGGTGAACAATGAAAATCGAATACTATACGGAAACGGATACGTTGAGCATCGTTTTTGCGGCCGGTCCGTTTGAGGCCATCCGGGATGACGAACAGAGTCCTGATGGTCCCTTACCTGATGTGCTCATCCTGAGGGATGGAGAGCGCATCGGGGAAATCGTCATCGAGGGGGCGTCGGGCCGAATCGATATGGCTGAGCTTCGAAGACAGATCAGCTTCGAGGAGGTGCGTCCGGACGCCGTTCGGTCTGCCGCCTGATCGGCTCATGGAAGACGTGAATCGCCGCGAAGAGTTTGTGGCGCTACGTAAGCGGTTGGGCAGCCAGGCGCAGGTGGCTGCCATGCTGGAGCGGTCGGTGCAGTGGCTTTGCCAGATCGAGCAGGGTAGGCGCCCTCCGCCTGCCTATGCGCTCTATGCACTTCGGTATCTGGCGAGCGAAGCCTCTGGTATTTCCTGGATACCAGCATAGTCATGGGCGCTGAAAACTTGCTTCCTTGAAAATAGGTTTTGCAGGAAACTCTTACTCGGGATCTACGACGATGGTACTGAAGGAGTCGGGCGGCAGCTCCGGAGCGAAAACCTGCTCCCCTACACGCACCCGGATCGGCATCGGTTCGCACAGGTCGTTCTGGAGCACCACGGCAATCCGGCCGTCCGGATTACGGAAGGCCAGCAGATTTTCGTACCCTGACCAGCTGGCTGTTTCCAGGCGCACCGCGCCGGGTTGAACGAAATGGCTGACGTGCTTGAGCAGATAGTATTCCGGGTTGTAGGTGTACGTTCCGGTCTGTGTATCTACCGTCACGAGTGAGTTCTGGGCCCATCCCCACCGGCTGACCCCGCCCTGCTTCAGCGCCATGTTCCAGTACATGTAGGCCGTGGCTCCGTTGGTCAGGTAGTGCTTCATCAGGGTCCAGGCGTACCGGCAGAACCGCCAGTCATTTCGGCCGTCTCCGCACTCCTGCTCCGTCTGGTAGATGCTCAGGGCAGGGTAGTGTTCATGGATGCGGGCAACGGCTCCCTTTCCGGCCCACTGGAAGCCCACACCTCGGATATACGGGCCGGCAACCGGATCGAGCAGGCTCGTTTCCACCAGTTTTTCGTTCGGCCGTTCCATGGTGCCGAAGAAGATCTCCACGTCGCGACGCGCCATCTCCGGGCCGAGATGCCTTATGAAGCGAGCCAGCCCCTCCGGCGTCCAAGTGCAACTCGGGAATATCTGAGCGGAGTTGAACTCATTCTGAGGCATCACCATGGCGATAGGGATGCCCTCCTGCCGGTACGCATCGATGAAGCGGCCGAAATAAGCGGCGTAAGTCCGGAAATAAGCTTCCTCCTGGATAAACATATCCGTTCCTTCTTTCCCTACCTGGTCCGGTCTCAATCCCGTCTCGATGTGGGGCGGTGGGAGCGCCGCCGCGTAATGCTTGTTGGTTTTCATCCAGACCGGCGGGCTCCAGGGGGAAGCCCACAGCTTCAGGCCCGGCTGGTACTGCCGGGCGGCATGGATGAACGGAATAAGGGTCTCCCGGTCGTTCTCGATACTGAAATGGGCCAGTGCGAAATCACCCGGGGTTTCATCGTAGGAGTACCAGTCGCGGCTGAAATCGTTGGCGCCGAGAGGCATCCGGCAGAGCGTGAAGCCGGCTCCCCCGGGCGTAAAAAGCTCGCGAAGGATGCCGTTCCGGTCGGCAGGAGAGAGCGCCTGCAGGGCCGTCCAGCCGAGCTCGTTGAAGCAGGCTCCGAACCCCTCGATGGTTTGCAAGGGCCGGTCGAGGCGCACGAAAACATCGCCCCCGTTGGAGCCGGCGGTCAGCGCCAGGCGTTGCCAGGGTTTCTCCTGTGTAGTAACCACCCATTCCGCCTCAGAGCGACGGGCGGCGACGGCCGGGGCAGCCGTCATGGCGATGGCCGCAGCGAGGGTATCTTTTATCCAGGTACGTCGGTTCATGATCGAGGTATGTTCTGTAATTATGGCTGCGTCAGAACGGCCCGGCTTTCAGCGCTTTCCGCCCAGCCGTACCGTACTGTCCGGGCCCGTATCGTGGCCGGCGCGTTTACCCGGAGCGGTCCGGTATACAGCAGCCAGTGGGGATCGTCTCCCGGCTCCAGCGTGTAGGCTATGGATGCGCCCTGAGTAGGAGAGTAGATCGTAACCAGTAGCTCTCTGTCGCCGGCGCCCTCTCGGGTGGCTATCGTCGGAGCTACCGTCATCGGCTGGACCCCTCCGGGCCACATCCGCTCGATCATCTCGGATTCCGGGATGTCGCCCAGGTCACCCACGTCCGCTCGCCAGGCGTCCATAGCCCTGCGCATTCGCTTCATGACTTCCTGAAACGCCGGATCATGGGCAAGATTGTTTATTTCATGGGGATCGGCCTGTGTATCGTACAGTTCTTCGGGGGGGCGCGGGTGCCGGAACCAGAGTTTTTGCGGCCCCTCCAGCTTGTCCTCGGCGTTCAGCCGTAGCAGTTCCTGCATCAACGGCATCCGGTCGCGGTAGGGGATGTTCAGCACGTAGGGTAGGAGGGGATAGTAGTTACGGATGTACTTGAAGCGCTTGTCCCGGGCGGCGCGGACCATGTCGTACGATTCATCGTGGCGGTCGCGTGCGGCGAAGATGTATTCCCGTTCCGGAGCCGCCGAGACTCCAAGAAACGGGCGGCCCTGGAAGTGCACCGGTAGGTCCACTCCGGCAAGGGCGAGCACCGTCGGCCCCAGATCGAGCAGGCTCAGGAGGCGGTCATCCGCCCGCCCGGCGTTGCGGCCGTCCGGAAAGCGCACGATGAGCGGGACGTGCAACCCGGAATCGTACAGCCAGCGCTTGGCTCGGGGCAAACCGTCCCCGTGGTCTCCCCAGAAGAAGATGATGGTATTATCCATCAGGCCGTCCGCCTCGAGCTGTGCAAGGATTTCTCCGACCCATACATCCATCCGGGCGATGTTGTCGTAGTGGCGTGCGATGTCCCGGCGCACGACGGGCGTATCCGGATAGTACGGTGGTACGGTCACCCGGGCGGGATCCAGTACGGCGGGTTCGGTCGAATCCGGCCAGACCTTGCTTTCATGCGTGCGGATCGAGTTGAATACGGCGAAAAAGGGCTGGTTGGGATCCGGGCGGTTACGCCAGTGAGCGCTCGGACTGGAATCGTCCCATGCCGTGAGCGGCTGCCGGGAGTCATTGATGGGGGCGAACTGGTAATCGGTTTTCGAGTTGTTGGTTGTGTAATACCCGGCCGCCCGGAGGTATTCCGTAAATGCCTTCACGTACGGCGGCGGAACGGCCGAATAGGGGGTCAGCCCCGGCCCTACCCATGAGGTGCGCATGTGGTGGGTGCCGATGGCCGTCTGATACATGCTCGTGATGATGGCCGAGCGGCTCGGCGCGCACACTCCGGCGGTCGTGAAGGCGTTTGTGTACCGGGCGCCCTCGCGAGCCAGCCGGTCTATATTGGGCGTATTTGCCAGTGGGTCTCCGTAGGCCCCGAGTCTCGGGCTGAGGTCTTCCGTCGAAATCCAGACGATGTTGGGCCGGGAAAACGCGGGTGAGGGTTGTGCAGGCAAGATGCGGGTTGAAAACGACAGCGAAAGGATCAGCCAGAACCCCATCCGAAAGGAGAAGAGATGCGAACTGTGCATAATGAACGAACGAGGGATAGATGGAAGGAGGGCCGTACAGGTTAAGATCGCGTAAGCAAGGATACAAGGGACCCACTGCCGGGACGGCTCGGGTGGCCGCTAATCATTGCGCATTTCAACCGGACTTCTCGTTCAGTTCGCATGAAGCACGACCCGTTCGCCCGGCCCCATCGAAAGGGCGACGTATGAACCGTCCTGCCTGAATTCCCCCTGCCCGTCCCTTGATACGAGGATTGGCCCATTCCACGGCGCGGCAACCACGATGTCGCCGCCCCGGGTGCTCTCAATCTCTACGGTGCGGCGATCCCGGTCGGCTGACAGGAAGAAGCCGCCTTTGAGCCGGATTCGTTCAAACCGAACTCCCTCCCAGGCTTCCGGGATGCCTCTGAATAGGTGGACGATGCCGTTTTGCTCGTGGGCGAGCATGTACAGAACCGCCCCGGCCATGCCGAGCCCGGCTTCGAGCTGCATGATTTCCTTACCCGGCGGCATGGGCTGGTGCAGAGTGCCGTGGCCTTTGCTCGTGAACCCTTTCCTCCAGGCCTTCAGCGTCTCTACGGCGCGTTCGGCTTCTCCGAAGCGGGTGTGCAGCATCACGGCCCAGGGATAGCTCCAGGCGGGGTAGCCTTCCATGCCGTAGTCGTTCCACTCTCGGTAGCTATTCCGCAGGATACGGTTCCAGAATGAGTCGGCTGTGTCGTAGAAGTCGAAAGGGGAGGCTCCGGCCAGATGCGAAAAGTGCCGGTGCGCGGTGTAAGGTTGCCCTTCCCAGACGGCCAGACGCCCCTCGATAACCGTGGAAACCGGCAGGCGCTCCCTGACGGCCGACCACCGGGGATCGGCAGGAAGTCCCAATAGCCGGGCGGTTCGCTGCAAGGCTTCGGACAGGTGATGGGCCAGCACGAGCTGGAACGTCGGGTTAATCCCGATCCCGCCCTTGCCTTTGCTTCCGGTGTAATACTCCGGCGAGTTGGCGAGCAGGCGGTAGCGGCCGTTCTTTTCCTCCAGCATGGCGTATAGCATGTTGAAGGCCCCCTGCATGAACGGATAGGCGGTTTCGCGGAGAAACGCCTCATCGAGCGTATACTCGTAGTACTCGAACATCATCAGGGCGGGCCAGAGGGTCGAGCCGGGGTCCATGTAGCCTCCATTGAGTTCCGGAATCAGGCGCGTTCCCCGGTCGTCGGTGGCGTGCGGTATCTTCAGGCCGTTCTCGATACCGAGGAAAACCCGGGCATTCTCCCGGAATACGCCCTGGTTTCGTTCGAGCATCCGGAAAAGGGGAAGAAGATGTTCGGGGTGATTTCCCGGCAGCGCCGGCCAGTAACTCATCTGGACGTTGATGTTGAAATGGTAGTCGCTGAGCCAGGGCGGCATCTGGTACGCGTCGATCCAGGGCCCCTGAAGCGTGAGCGCCGGTCCCTCGGGCCGAGTGGCCGCGCCGAACTTGTACATGCCGTACCGGTAAGCGAAACGGACGTCCTCATCCGGCAGCTCGACCGCCGGTGTGCTTTGCCGGTAGTCGGTCCGGTACTGCTCGGCCCGGGAGGCCGTCGGTCCGAAGCCTTCCCGAAGGGCGCTTTCCAGCAGGGTGGTTACGCGCCTGATGGCGGCATCGGCGGAGGAGGCCGTATCCGCTGCCACGACGAAGCTCCCCGGCGTCTGTGCATAGGCTACGGCCAGCGGTGGATCGAGGATGCGCCGCTGTACCCACCCTGCCTTCTGATCGGAGGTAAAGGGCTCCGGCCGGGGAATGCCGCGCCCTTGCAAACCCGGTTCTTCTGGCCGGCGTCCCTTGATGGCGTCTTCAAAGTGCCAGGCCGTAACCGGACGTACCTTCATCGGAGGACCGTCGCCCCGGTCGATGAACACGAGCGGACGCTCGGGGTCCATCACGAAGCGGAGCGAGCGCTCGCCGCCGGCCGTGCCGACGACGAGTTCGACCTGCCCCGTTTCGGTATAAAGAATCCCCCGCTTCAGCATGATGCCCTCGCCGAGGTCGATGTCCAGACGACCGATGGGCAGTACGGTGGGCTTCATTTCCGTTTGCCGGAGCCGCCCCAATGCCTCATATATGGGTTCCAGATCACCCTGCTCGAACCGCCTCCGGATCGCGCTGAAGCCCAGCCGCGGATCGAACGGATGCCCTCCCTGGTGGTCCCAGAAGTCGGCGCGCCCCAGGGTGAGGCGCAGCGTCCGGCCCTCACCCCAGATCATGACGCCGAATGCAGCGTTTCCCAGCAGCAGCCCGTCGTGCGTCGTTTCAAGCGGAAACGACCACTCCAGCGGTTGGGCGGTTGCCCCGACCGACAGGGCAAGCGTCAGCGCGAGCAGCAGGAGGCGCATATCACCCCAGCCTGTCCTGCCCCCGGGTCAGCCACTCCAGGTTGAACCGGGCGAGGGTAAGGTATTTCGAGCGAAAGGCATTGCCGTCGATGCCGCCGCGTTCGAACAGGCAGTAGATCGTGCCGTCCGCCCCTGCGGCCAGGTCGGCGTACCCGCTCAGGTCCGGCTCGATAGATCTTTCAACAGGCCAGGTGTCGCCCTCGTCGTAGCTGAGTTTGACGGTTACGTTGCGCCGCGCCCGGATTCCATGCTCCGCTACGGTGCGGCCGCTATCCGGGTTGACGAACAGAAGCCGGTTACGGTCCGAGCGAGGCTGCTCGCTGAGGCGGACCATAGAACCGAAGCAGATGGGTTCGTAAAGCTGTTCGTCAAATACCGGCGTCGTCCAACCCCGGACGCCGTCGGAGCTGGTGGTTACGGCCCGGCGCATCTCCGGCGATTCGGTCCGCCCGTTCAGCATGATCCGCCCGTCGGCCAGTTCCACGGCGGCCGTCTCGCTCGGGTTGACGAAGGCCTGCGCTCCGGGTCGGTCCGGGTAGGTGTAGGTCTTGCCGTTTTCCAGGGCCAGGTCGCCGGCATGCCAGGTGCGGCCGCCGTCGTCGGAATACACCGTCGAAACCGCCGAGGGCCGGTGCGCATGCTCACCCGTCCCGAGCGACATCCAGATGGGTACAAGCAGCCGACCCCTGCGGGTTTGAATGCCGTGGCCCGGACCCGTAGCGATCACCTTCCAGTCGTACACCGGTCGAAATTCCTCGAACGTCGCCGTAATGTCCGTCGGCTCGGAGAAGGTGAGGCCGTCATCGTCCGAACGCATATAGTAACAGCGAGCATACTCAACGCAGTACAGGAAGTGGACCATGCCGGGCGTTCGGTCGGTAATCATCACCGGGTTGTTCACGGCTACCGCGCCCTCGTCCGTGCCCAGATTCTGGGCAACGGCCACCGGATTGTCGGCGGCCTCCTTTACGTCTACCAACACACGGGTGGGGCTCCAGGTGCGGCCGCCGTCCACGGATCGCCGAAGGTGTACGTCTATGTCACCCCAGTCGCCGCCCGCCGACTTTCGGGCTTCGCAATAGGCCAGCAACGTACCCTTTGCCGTGGCTACGATGCCGGGTATGCGGTACGTCGCGTACCCGCCGACGCCGGCCTCATACAGATCTGCTGTTTCAAAGAACGGTTTCGGGCGGGCCCAGGCCCGGCTTGAGGGCAGTAGAAGTCCGGCGGCTGCCGCCGCCTTCACGAAATCGCGTCGGGAAAAGATCCTTTTTGAATGCATTTCGGTATGGGTTATTTCCAGCAATGAAAGCCGCCGTCAACCACCAGGTTGTGGCCGGTAATGTAATCCGAGGCAGGGGAAGCCAGAAAAACGACGGCTCCCCGGATATCCGTCCCCATCCGGCCCATGCGGCCGCTCATGGTGGCCTCTGCGTAGTCCTTCACGAATCCCTCGGGCAGATCCCCCTTGTCGAAGCCGCCGGGGGAAATGGCGTTTACCTGTATCCCCATCGGAGACAATAATCCGGCCAGATCGCGGGTTAGCCCGATAACGCCCGCTTTGGCGGCAGCATAGCCTACCGGCTGCTCGGCCTTGTCGTTGCGGTAGTACATCCGGCGGTCCCGGCCGATCATTCCGGCGATGGAGGCGATATTGATGATTTTGCCACGCCCTTGGCGGGCCATCAGCCGCCCGACTTCCCGGCAGCAGTATAGCGGCCCGAGCAGGTTGTTCGCTATCATGGCGGCGATTTCCTCGGGAGCCCGTTCGAGCAAATTACCTTCACCCCGGCCCGATCCCCCTCCGGCGTTGTTGACGAAAATATCCAGCCGCCCCGTCCGCGCGAGCACACTCGCAACGGCGTCTTGAGTCGACGAGGCAGATGTTACGTCTACTGCAAGCGGGAAAGCGCCTTCAATCAGTCCGGCAGTGTGCGCAGCCGCGTCGGAGTCGACGTCTGCGATGCCGACACTTGCCCCCGCGGAAGCAAGACGGCGCGCGATCGCTTCTCCGATTCCCGTTGCCGCGCCAGTCAC
>CBDUBS010000062.1:0-18669 GCA_965365445.1 uncultured bacterium
CGATTACCCGCCGATAGAAGTACGTTTCTGCGACGAAAAACGGCAACTCCAGCCACGTCGCGCCGAGATAGGGTTCCACGTCACGACGCCACCCATCGGCGTCGGGCGCCTCCCTGTCGGTCAGAAAGCGCACCTGCCCCGACGGTAAATCCTCGATGAGCCGTCTCACGTTCTCAGCTTCCGGAGTGTCCAGTTCATTTTCCACGAGCACCCTTCGGGCAATTTCGGGCAGCCGGACCTTCACGGTGTTCATGGCGAATGAATCCGGATCGGTTCCGAGAATGGGTTCGGGGATGGCGGTCGTAATGAGGTGGGGCATCGCAGGTGTAATAGCATGAGGCGGCTGAAAAAGCCCCGGTAGTATCGGCCTGCGAAAAGCCGGTTGCAAGCGAAAAGGCAGGGAATTGCACGGCGATAGACTGGAGAAGCGCCAACACGGGCAGAGAATGTTGTTCGTTTCCGTCTCGACCGCCGGGATGCCGCCTGCGGTTTCACTTCAATCGGAAGTATGGTATTAATGAAATGGAAGCCCGGGGGAGTCTCTTTTGCTTTCAGAACGTGTGCCCGATACCGAAATACGGACGGATGTCGCGCAGACCGTCCGGAAATAGTCCTTCCGCCCGGCGGGAGGGATCGAATACCTTTACCCCGAAGTCGAGCCGGACAATCAGGTATTCCCACGCGATGCGGAGCCCCATGCCTGTTCCGATGCCTATTTCCCGGTATAGCGAGTCGAAGCGAAAGCGCCCTTCGGGGTCCTGCGGGTTGCGCCCCGGGTTGCGCGGCCCGATCCACACGTTGCCCGCATCGAGGAAGAGCACACCCATCCAGTCGGCGGCAAACAGGGTGCGTAAAATCGTGTTCCGGTACTCCAGGCTGCCTTCCAGCTTGATGTCGCCGCCGAGCAGGTTGGCCGAGGCGCCTCCGGCGGAGTCCGACCGGACCAGAGAACCGACGGCGCCGGGCCCGAGTTCGCGCAGGCTCCAGCCGCGGACGCTGGTGGGGCCTCCGCTATAGAAGCGACGATCGAACGGGATTACGTCCGACTTTCCCGTAGGATGTGCGGCGCCGACGACGGCCTTCCATGCCACGACTCCACGCCTGCCTACCGGGGTGTACCGTCGAAAATCGCCGACCAGCCTTACGTACTGTCGGTACACGAGGCGGTTATCGAGGCGGTCGCCGCGAAAGATGGGCAAACCCGGCAGGGTGCCTTCAAGGGTAGAAGGGGTGAATACGAACCGGTCGAGCAGGTAGAGGGCATTGCCACCCACCTCGAAAGCGGATTCGTAGCTGTATCCCTGGTTGCGTCGAAGCGGATCGACCCGGGAGGAGCGGAAGGTATACCGGACGGCCGTATTCGCCTGAGGCTGCGTATAATCTTCGAGGATCTGCGCCCGCTGCACCGGATCGACCACAGAAGAGTCGTCCAGGATGGCGTCGAGGAAGCTGGCCTTGAAGCCGGAGAGGGTATCCGGATTGCTGATGCTGACGTCCACCACGTCGAGCAGGGACGTAATAGTGGGGGAATGGTCCATCTCGAGTCGCATACGGGCCAGGCCCCGCCCTCGGATGATGAGCTTGAGTTCGTCGCGGCGAGCTGTAAGCAGACTGAGGGTAAGTCGGGTGCGAGCGTCGTATAACCCCAATCGGCGGTCCAGCGCCCGAAACGGCCAGACGAGGTAGGGAAAGGCAAGAGCGCCGGATACCTCGGCCTGGGCCGCCAGCGAGGAGTCGCTTACGAAGTCTCCGGCAATGGAACCGGCCGTGCGTAGTTCGAACGTTTCGCCCCCGCCGAGCAGGTTGGCGTTCTGGTACGATACGCCGACTCCCATCCCGGTTTCGGAGTCGGAGCTGCCCAGCACGCCGGAGCGCTGAAGGACGAACGTTTCGAGCCGGATGCCATGCCGCCTGCGGGTTCGTAACTCGATGCGGTGCGGCAACATCGGAGTATGTTGCGTTGCGAGCCGGCTCGTATCCTCCCAGACGGGAAGGATGTCGGTAAACGTAAACACACCGGTGGCGTCGAGCCGGCGCTTCGTGGCGACGAGGAGCGACTGATCGTACCAATCACCGGGGGTAAAACGCAGGGCGCGCCGTATTACGGCAGGGTCAAGGATCGATTCGTCTTGCATCGATACCGCCAGCCGGGCCGGGCCGACGGCAAGGGTATCCCGCCGGGCCGGCGTCGGTCTTCCGGCCCGACGACATGAGCTCGTACGGCCCCGAATCGGTACCTCGCCCCCGGTCGGATGCGGAATACGATGTCGAGTGAATCCGGGGGACCCGCAAGGACGATTGCGCGGATTGAATCGCGGGCGGCCAGAGCAAACCCTTCGTCACGAAGAAACCCGAGGATCCGGCGGCGTTCTTCGAGTAGTACCGGAGCGGAGTAGCGCTGCTCCGAAGCCACGAACCCGGAGTCGCCCGGCGTGAGCGACGCCACGGCCAGTACCGAAGCCCCGATAAGGCGCCGGCGCTGTTCGGTGTTCAGGGCCTGTTGCAAGTCGTAGGCGACGCGGCGGATGTAGGTTGGAGGCCCGGGCCGAATGCGAAACGTGACCTGAACCCGATCCCGCCGGTCCAGCGTGTCGATCCGGGCCCGCACATCTACCTGCCGAAACCCTTCCTGATGGTAGAACAACCGCAGCCGTTCCGTGTCGGCGGCGACTACGGTAGTATCCAGGTAGGCCGGGGCCTCCCCTCCGGCCATGAGCGCCTGGCCAAGCCGCTCGCCCACAGCGCCCGAGGCGCCGAGACGGTAAAACCACACCCACCAGGTAAAGCCCGGAATGCCCAGAAAACGACGGTTGGGGCGTGTCCGGACGCGCAATGAAAGGACTTCATCCGGAAAAAACTCATTGCCCGCAAAACGAACGCGGGTCACGATGGGCCGCTCGGGAGATGTGGAAATCGGTTGAGCGTGAAGCGAGAGGGCCGATCCGGCTATCACGAGCAAACAGAGGGCACATACCCGCCTCACGGAACGATCACCCGGCAAAGAAATGAGCTTCGAGCGCACAGGCTCAGGAAAGGGTCGTCGAACCGGACGACGGCTGATATCCGATTCGAATACGGTGGGCTACTCCTCGGCGAAATAAAAATCATCGTCGGCGGTCGGATAGTCCGGCCACATCTCTTCGATGCTTTCATAGGGTTCGCCGTCGTCTTCCATAGCCCGCAAGTTCTCAATCACCTCGATCGGCGCGCCGGTGCGTTCCGCATAGTCGATGAGTTCGTCTTTGGTCGCCGGCCACGGCGCATCCTCCAGGTAAGAGGCCAATTCAAGAGTCCAGTACATAGCCGCAATCATTATTTATTGCCATCGAACCGAAAGGTTGTTCACCCTGCTCCATCCGGATGGCCAACCGGCAGGCACTATAGTACGAGGGGCGGACAAATGCAAGCCGCATTCATACTACGGAAATTATCGCCTCAAAATGCCCGCATTCATGAATGGTTCCCTCAGGCAAACAGCCGCAGCGGGCGTCGGGTAAAAACGGAGCCGGTTACCCTTCGGCTGCACTCCTGCGGGCTTCCTCGATCTGCCGGCCGGGCAGTTCATTCGTAGTCGTGCTCGAAATACTCGATGCCGCGCGAAGGGATGGTAGAGCCTTTGCTCCGGATGCGTTCGGCCAACCGGCGGGCAAACACTTCGGCCGGGTCGTACCCGTAATGCCGAAGCAGGTAGTTCATCGCAATGACCTCGCAGATTACCGTAACGTTCTTGCCCGGCGTGATGGGCAACTTCACCATGGGAAGATTCACCCCCATGATCGGGTAGGTGTCCTCTACCATGCCCAGCCGGGTGTATTCCTCACTCGGGTTCCACAGGTTCATGTTCACTACCACTTCCACCCGTTTCTGGAACCGGATGGCCCGCACCCCGAACATCGCGCGGACATCCACCAGGCCCAGCCCGCGTATTTCCATGAAGTGCTGAACGAGGTCGGTACCCGATCCGATCAGGAGCTTTTCCTCCTTCTTTGTGATGATAACCACATCGTCTGCCACGAGCCGGTGACCGCGTTCTACGAGATCCAGGGCCACTTCGCTTTTCCCGATACCGGCTTTGCCGATGAGCAGCAAGCCGATCCCGTACACGTCTACCAGCGACCCGTGAACCGTCTGTTGAAGGGAGAACTGGTCGTTCAGGAAGTCCCGGAGCAGCGCCATGAACTCGGTGGAAGGCACCGGCGTGCGGTATACCGGCACACCGGCTTCGGCCGAGCGGTCGATGAGCCGTGGGTCCAGGATATTGTTTTCAGTCAGGATGATACAGGGTATGGGAAACTGGATCAGGTTCTCGAAAGCGGCCATCCGGGCGTCTGCGCCCAGGTGGTCCAGGTACTGGTTTTCGGTATTGCCGAGGATCTGGACTCGTTGGTAGGTGAACAGGTCGATGTAACCCGCCAGGGCCAGTCCGGGCCGGTGCAGATTGCTTTCGGTAACCAGGCGCTGCGACGCGTCGGTAGTATTGACCGACTCCACCTCAACGCCGACCGTCGTGCGCAACAGGTCCACCATGAACTGTACGGTGACGGATTCTTTTTTGAATGTTTTGGGCTGGTGCGGCATTGGGGCGGACTCGGGTAAATGGCCGGAATCGGCGTTGTCAGGGTACGTCTACGGTTTGCAATATTTTCTGGACGACATCCTCGCTGCTTATGTTCTCGGCTTCGGCCTCATAGGTTATGGCAATTCGGTGCCGGAGTACATCCATCGCGACCGATCGTACATCCTCCGGTGTTACGTAAGCGCGGCGTCGGAGAAAAGCATGAGCCCGGGCGGCCAGGTTCAGGTTGATGCTGGCCCGGGGTGAAGCGCCGAACTCGATGAGCGACGCCAACTCGCCGAGCTGGTATTGCGCAGGCTCCCGCGAGCACATGACGAGATCGACGATATACTGCTCTACCCGCTCATCGATGTACAACTCGTTGAGTACGCTACGCGCGCGAAGGATCTGAGAAGCATCCACCACATGGCGCACAACGGGGCGTTCTCCGGTACGGCCCATGCGCTGCATGATGCGCAGTTCTTCCTCCCGGCTGGGATAGGTTACTTTGACTTTCAGCATGAACCGATCGACCTGCGCTTCCGGCAGGGGATAGGTGCCTTCCTGTTCGATTGGATTTTGTGTGGCCAGCACCAGGAACGGCTCCTCCAGGGGAAAGGTCGTATCACCAATGGTAACCTGCCGCTCCTGCATACTCTCCAGCAGTGCGCTCTGTACTTTGGCGGGCGCCCGGTTGATTTCGTCGGCCAGGATGATGTTCGAAAAGATCGGGCCCTTCCTGATGAAAAAAGAGCCTTCCTTCTGGTTATAAACGAGGGTGCCCAGCACGTCGGCGGGAAGTAGATCGGGCGTGAACTGTATCCGCTGGAAACCCGTACCGATAGCCCCTGCGAGCGAGCTTACGGTTAGGGTTTTGGCCAGCCCCGGTACCCCTTCGAGCAGAACATGGCCGCCTCCGAGCAATCCGATGAGCAACCGCTCGATCAGATATTGCCGACCGACAATGACGCGCCCGATCTCGGTAAACAGGGGCTCGATGAAGGCGCTTTCCTCCGCAATACGCTCGTTGGCAAGGGCAAGGTCGAACAAGGCAGTGAGAGTTTGATATAAGGGGCCAGACGAAACCAAGGGTCAACGGCAGGCGGTTGCTCCGGCAGCCGTCCGCACGGAGACGCGAGACGAAATCAGATGAGCAACGCCTCCGGGGTGTCGCCGAATTTTTGTTTAAAGGCTTGCTCTACCCGGTCGAAATACGTCGGTATGGCAAACGGCTGACCCGTCACGATCACGCTTTCGCCGCGCCCGGCCATGCACGCACCGTGAATACCTTCGATACTCATCGTTTCAGCCTGTTCCACGATGTAATCGAGCCGGCTGTTCGTGCTTTCCCAGTCGGTTCGTTTGGAGGCGTGAGACATCATGAGCATCGCGCCGAAAACCTGCCAGTCCTCTTTGCGCACGGCGGCGATCATTTTTTGCACCCGGCGGTTTTCTGTGACCAGGTACCGGAGCACCCCTTTTCGCGACCTCGGCGCCACCGTGAGCGCTCGTTGCAAATCGGCATGGTCGAGGTCTCGCAGCGACGTCAACTGCTCGAAACCGCGCATCCGCAAGTCGGCTACGACCTGGTCCGCTTTCTTTTTCCGCGATCGGTAGAACTTTTCCTCGCGTGCGGGCCCGGACCCAACCTGGATCAACCCCCAGCCCAACTTGTCCCGGGGGGGCGCCTCCATCGGTAAAAGCTCGCGCGTCTGGGCATCCACCAGGACGAAATTACGCGTAATGTCGGCGCTTGCCGCGAGGGCGTAAGCGATACTGAAAGGCCAGTCCAGGCTGCGGGTGATGATGTCCGTAACAGCCTCGGCTACGCCCGGCGACGCGGCGGAGGGGTCGGTAAATTTCGTAAGGGCTCGGGCGCAGGCCACGCCCACGGAGGCAAACAACCCTTCCGGACATGACTCGGGTACGTTTACCAACACGGCTAACTCGACCTGCGATCCTCCGGAAAACACACGAACCGTTTCTTCGATGATCGTTCCGAACGCCGAAGGCCACGACGTCGGCATATCCGTGGGCACGTTCACATCGAAAGACCAGGGCTCGCTTCCCTCGACGACCACGCGCGACATCGGGCCCGTCGCCCGTCGGGCGGCTACCATCGTTCCGAATGGAATGGGCAAGAGCAGCGCAAACCCGTTGAAGAAATGGGTATGGTCGCACATCAGACCGACGTATCCCTGCGCGAACGCCACCCTGATGGGCTGATCCCCGATCCCGTACCTCTCTTCCAGCAAGGCCCTGGCACGAACCGCAAGCTGGTCGGGGTCCGGCATTTCCCAGCCACGAAGTCGATCCAGCGTGTGGAGGATCGAACGGGTCAGCGCCGGAGAACCGTTTTGCCGCTTCCGATGCATAGGTGAAGGCTTTGTTGGCTGATCGACATCATCCCACACCGGTCCGTTTTGGCCGGTATATTCTGATTATATTACGGCAGTTCGATCACGATGTAAACGCATTTACCCTAAATCTATCAAACGTGCAACCTGAAGGGCTTTTACTCCACTCGTCGTCCTCGTTGAGCCGCCGGTCGGCTCCTGCTTCTCTCCAGGTTTTCACTCATCATGATTAATCGGCCCCGCCTGGTTGCCTGGGTGCTCGACCATCCCGGACCCATCGTATCTATCGTCGCTGCCCTGACCCTGTTTCTCGGTTACTGGTTCACGCGCGTAAGTACGGATCATACGGCCGGCCAGTTCGCCTCCGCCGACACGAAGGAGGCCAGAGACTTCCAGCGTGCGGGCCGCCTGTTCGGGCAGAGCCAGACCGTTTTGTACATCATGTTTGAGGGCATCGATCCCCTTGAACCGGGCTTTCTGGATGAACTGGCCGGGTTTACGCAGCGCGTGCAACAATATGAGGGGGTAAAGCAGGTGCTTAGCCTGGCCAACATGCCCTACCTGGCGCGGCAGGGAAACGGGCTCGTGCCGCGTCGGCTCCTCGAGCCGGACGTCTCTCCGGATGAACTGCGCCGTCGGGTGCTCGCCCAACCCTTTCTACAGGGCCTGCTGCTCTCCCGTGACGGCAAAACGACCGTCATGATGGTTACGTTCGATGAAACCTTCAACGACACACCGGCGCGCGTGAAGGTCGTACGTCGCATTGCGGATGAAGCTGAAAAACTGCCGGGCAATGCCGCCTTTACCGGCTTTCCCTATCTCCGCACGCAATACGCCGAGCGGGTAACCCGGGAGTCTCCTCTGTTTACCCTGTTGGCGATGCTCGTTTCCATGGCCTTTCTATTCCTGACGTTTCGCTCGTGGCGGGCGGTGGTCCTGCCGACGGTTATCGTGGTTCTGGGAATCGTATGGGCCTTCGGGTTGGTATCTCTCTTCGGGCACAAGCTCAACATCGTTACGGCCGTTCTTCCGGCGCTCATCGTCGTCATCGGCATCGCTACGGCCATCCACCTCATGACGAAGTACTACGACCTCTACGCGGCCTTCGGCGACCGTCGGAAAGCTGTCACGGAGGCTCTACAGATCGTTGGAATGGCTACGTTCCTGACGGCTTTTACGACAGCCATCGGGTTTGCCGTGCTTGTGTTCTCCGGCTCGCGCTTACTGATCGTTTTCGGAGCGTTTGCCGCCGTGGCTATCATGCTGGTGTACGTGCTCTGCGTAACGCTCATCCCGTTGATGTTTCTGCATTCCCGGCCTCCTTCCCGGCAGGTAACCTCTCTGGTTACGCACGATTGGTTTGCGGACCGTTTCGGCCGCCTGGGCTCGTTCATCAGGGAGCATGCTACGGCCATTGTGCTCGTATCTGCCGTGTTCTTGGTTTCCGGAGCGATAGGAGCCACGCGCATTCCGACCGACATCTACGTTTTTTCGGACTTCTACGAAGACGATCCGCTTCGGCAGGACCTGGCATTGTACGAGCAATACTACGGAGGAGTGCTGCCTCTGGAAGTCGTAGTGGAGTCGAAACGGCCTGGCCTTTTCCGCACGCCGGTCAATCTCCGGCGTCTCGAAAGGTTGCAGGCCGGCCTGGATACCCTGCCTTCCGTAGGCCGAACGTTTTCGGTCGTACAGCTCGTCAAACTGGCGAATCAGGCCTACCTCGGGGGACACCCCGCCACCTACAGGCTCCCCTCCACGTACGAGCTCCCATTCCTGCAATCCGCACTGAAAGGATTGATCAGTGGCAATAGCCGGTCCGGGATGCTGTCGAACCTTCCGAAGATCGTGGATTCGACCTTCACCACGACGCGGATTTACATGGGCATAAGTGATATCGGAACGACGCGCATGAACCAGCTTGCCGATACCGTAAGGGCCCGCGCAGCCGCCGTATTTCCGGCCGAGCAATTCGATGTCATTGTAACGGGCACTGCCGTCATGTCCAACCGGTCGGGCGAAAGCCTCGTTCGGAACCTGATCTGGAGCCTGGCCGCCGCTCTGGTGATGATCTCCGCCATCATGGCGCTCCTGTTCAGGACGGCGCGGCTCACCTTTATTTCGCTGGTTCCCAACGTGCTGCCTCTGGTGCTGGTCGGGGGGGCCATGGGGTTCGGCGGCATCACCCTCAAACCCTCGACGGCGCTAATCTTTTCGCTGGCGTTCGGTATCGCTGTGGATAATACCATTCATTTTTTGTCCAAATACAGGTTGTTGCGTAACCGGGGCGCAAACAAAAACGACGCCATACACGCCACCCTGAAAGAAACCGGTAAGGCCATGTTTTTCGCCTCACTTATCCTGGTGGCCGGTTTTCTGGTGTTTACTCTATCGAGCTTTGGCGGCACCGTCAACATGGGCGCCCTGACATCCCTCACACTGGGCACGGCGTTGCTGTCCAATCTCGTGTTGCTGCCGGCTTTGTTGTACCGGTTCGGCCCGGAAGAACACCGGACGTCAGGCCCGGAGGCTACCGAAACGGCTGAGCAGGTCCCGGTCGGCCGGTAGTCACGCGAATCGGTCGCCCGCCCGAAGTTCGCTGCCCCGAAGGAGCTCGGCGGCGGGTAACCTTTTGCGGTTCTCCTGTTGCAGTTCCACAACTTCGATAGCACCTGTCCCGCAGGCGACCACGAGACGGTCGGCGGCTTGCAGGATGCGGCCCGGCTCCCCGGCGCCGTCTGCCACGACGGTGCGAAATAGCTTCCACAGGGCATCGCCGTGCCGGGTCCAGGCGCCGGGGTGCGGCGACAATCCTCTGACGTGGTTATGTACTACGATTGCCGGGGCTTTCCAGGGGATGAGGCAATCCTCTTTGAATAGCTTGGGAGCCGGAGTAGCGAGCGAGTCATCCTGAGGTTCGGGATTGGCTGTTCCGCTCTCGATTCTTCGAACCGTTTCGAGGACCACATCCGCCCCGAGCATCATCATCCGATCGTGCACCTCGCCTGCCGTTTCATTCGGTCCGATCGGCAGCTCGGCCTGAAGGATCATATTGCCCGTATCTACTTTCTCCTTAAGAAAGAACGTAGTCACGCCGGTTACCGTTTCTCCGGCCATGACGGCCCGGTTGATCGGCGCCGCTCCACGGTATTTCGGCAGCAGTGATCCGTGCAGGTTAAACGCCCCGAGGCGGGGAAGGGTAAATACCTCGGGAGGTAGAATGCGAAACGCCACCACAACCATGAGATCGGCATCGAGGCCCTTGACCGTCTCGATCCACGCGGCATCTTTCAATGACTCCGGTTGCAGAATGGGGGCGATCCCGGCATCGAGCGCTGCCTCTTTGACAGGTGTAAACGAAACGTGCCGCCCCCGTCCTCGGGGTTTGTCCGGTGCGGTCACGACACCCACGATCGGGTATCCGTGGTCGATCAGCCGTTGAAGAGAGGGTACGGCAAACTCGGGAGTGCCCATGAACACGATGCGCATAGAGTCGGAGCGGTATGGGTTAAAAAGGGTCTGCGAGGCGTGATCTGCTGCAGCTCGTCGATATGGTACATCCACGCCGGCTCATCTCCAAGGCATTGTGCACGCTGCCCCGCGGCTGCGCAGCGTCTCTGTCCCTCCTCTTCATAGCGTAATTATTGGAACAGAGAAATGGACATGCCGTAACCGGCGTCCCGTCCTGACTCGTTCGGAGGGCCGTAAAAGGTTCGGGCTGGCGGATGCAGGATCGGTTACCCGACTCCTCGCTATTGCATCCCTAAAGGTTTGAAAATCATAATGAAGCGGGGTACGAACGGATAAAGATACCTCGCCGTTACACTTGTACTCAACCCTGTCTCGCTTTGCTCGTACACCCACAGACTCGCCCCGCAATGGGTCGGGCACTATAATTGTTGACGAAGGAAGTGACACCAACGGACTGGCATCATGGCTCATAAGAAAGGATCGAATGCCGGAAGCCGTCGTTCCGGACGCAGAAAAGGCTATTACGACACCCTGTTCGGCAGGCACACCGAACTGAAAACGCGCCTGTCGTACGCGGCAGGAGGGTTGGGTGTACTTGCCGGTATCGCCGTAGTCATCGTGGCCTTGTACGCCGTTCTGCTCATCCCCCTCGCCCCCAGTCTCAAGGAACTCGAGTCGGCCAGGGCTGAGCGCCCCGGCAAAGTCCTCGCCGCCGACGGAGAGGAAATCGCCCAGCTCCAGCGCATCCCACGTACGTGGGTGGCTCTGAAAGACATTTCGCCCCATGCCGTCGATGCGCTGGTTGCGGCGGAAGACCATCGGTTCTATGCGCATGGGGGCGTCGATATGCGACGCATGTTCACCGCCTCCGTCCGAACCCTCTTCGGTGATTCCCAGGGCGCATCGACGCTGCCGATGCAGCTGGCTCGCAACCTGTTCCCGGAAGAAATCGGGCAGTCCCCCGCGCTCACCCGAAAGCTCAAGGAAATCATTACGGCGTATAAAATCGAAAAAGTGTTCACCAAGGATGAAATCATCGAGGCGTACCTGAATTCGGTGCCTTTTCTGTATAACGCCTTCGGAATCGAGCGTGGCGCCCGGACCTATTTCGGCAAGCCGGCTTCCGAACTGGACGTAGTTGAAAGCGCCACCCTTATCGGTATGTTGAAGGGCACGTGGTACTATAACCCCGTGCTGCATCCCAAGCGGGCGAAGAACCGTCGAAATGTCGTACTCGCTCAGATGGTGAAGCGGGGAAAACTCGATGCGGGTTCCTATGAGGAACTAAAGAGCCGACCCGTCGGGCTCGACTTCGAACCGCTGCCTGTACGGTCGAGCCAGGCGCCGCATTTTACCGAGATGGTTCGCCGCACGGTGAAAGCCTGGGCCGACGAGAACGGATACGATATCTATGCCGACGGTCTGGTCGTTCACACCACCCTCGACGCCGGTTTGCAGAAAATCGCCACGCAGGCGGTTCAGCAACGGCTTGATGCGTTGCAGGCAGTCGTTGATGTGGAATGGGGCCGTCCCACGCTGCGGCTGATTTCCGGCGATGCCGGCGCTTACAAAGGGGAGCGCAACAGGGTAGAGCCCTTCGGACATTTCTGGAACAGTAAAGCCGACCTCGTCAATGATTTCATTCGATCCACCCCTCGTTTCAAAACGGCCGTAGATGCCGGAAAGGAACAAGCCGCCGTACTGAACCGGCTGCGCCGGGATGGCGCGTTCATGGACTCGTTGCGAGCGGTGAAAACCAGGCTCGAAACGGGATTCGTGGCGCTGGATCCGCGAACGGGGCACGTGAAAGCATGGGTCGGAAGCCGGAGTTACGGCCGCGATCAGTTCGACCACGTCGGACTGGCGCGCCGCCAGCCCGGCTCGACGTTCAAGCCATTCGTGTATGCAACCGCGCTCGAACAGGGGTATTCCCCTGAGGATCGTTTCTGGGATCAGGAAGTCGAGATACCTATCGACGGAGATCAGGTATGGCGGCCGACAAACGCCGAAGGGGTTTCCGGACGTGAAATGACCTTGCGAGAAGCGCTCGCGCAGTCAAAGAACACCGTTACGGCGCAGCTCATCTACGAAATCGGTCCGAAGCGCGTGGCTGAATTAGCCCGGGATATGGGCGTAAACAAGAGCGAGCTCGACCCGGTGCCCTCCCTGGCCCTGGGCGCCAGCGCCGTCACCCTGCTTGAAATGGTATCCGCCTACGGCACCATCGCTTCCGGTGGGACGTACCATGAACCCCTATACATTACGCGTATCGATGACGCACGGGGCCATACCCTGGTATCGTTCGAGAACGGTTCCGAGGATGTATTGCCTGAAGAAACCGCACTCACCCTGATCGACATGATGCGCGGCGTCATTAACGACGGCACCGGACAGCGTATCCGTTCCGTATTCGGCATCGAGGCCGACGTGGCCGGAAAGACGGGCACCACGCAGGATAACGCCGATGGATGGTTCATTCTGATGCATCCCGATCTGGTAGCCGGGGCGTGGGTAGGGTTTAACGATCAGCGCATCACGTTTCGCTCGAATTACTGGGGGCAGGGAGCCCATAACGCGCTGTATGTCGTGGGAGACGTTTTCAGGAAGGCGGCTGCCTCGGGCGAACTCCGACCGGGTCGCGAGTTTCCGCCGCCGCCCCTCCGCCGGTTCGAGGACGACCACGACTCATGGTTCGACCGTTTGGAAGGATGGTTCGGGCGAACCATCGAACGGGCCATCGGCGACCGGTCCGGAGAAGAGTCTCGCCGAGAAACGCGTAGAGAAAGGACCGTTCCGGACGCCCCTAATCCTCCTCGTTCTCCCGAATCTCCCGGCAGGGAGGACCGCCGGGAACGGGATGAACGAAAAGAGGATGACGTACAGCAAAAACGGCGTGAACGGCTCGAACGCGCCCTCGAGGAAGTGGAAAGGATGAGGAAGCGCGCGCGTGAACGAATCGAGGAGTCCCAGAAGCAGTGGCGGGACGAAAAGGAGCGCTCCACGCCTTCAGCAAAACCGGAGCGCGAACGCCGTTCCCCGCGAAACAAACAGCCCGATCGACAGGACGCCGAATCGACCGATCGCATTAGGTCGGATCGCCGGCCGGATATCAGGAAGGAGACGGACTCGCAGAGGGCAGAGCCGCCGGCGAGCAAAAAGGAACAATCCGAGCGTGTGGGCTGGTAGTCGCTTGGCCGCTGCAGGTGGGGCCGCCCTCCTTTCTATAAAGCCACCACCCCTTCCACCTCACCGGCGGCGCGGTAAACGGATATGACTTCCTCGCTGGACTGCATTTCCATCTGGGCAGTCACGCTGAGGTAGTTGCCCCGCGTCGATGCGCGGACGGTAACGGTATGCCCCTCAAAAACCTGCTTTATATCGTCGAGCCCTGCCTTCGGCACGATAAATTTAAAAAGGTACAGAGTCGGCCACTCCGTCTGCGTGTCCAGCAGCGTCTGGAAACGGCTCCACCAGGTATCTCCTTGCTGTTTATCTGGATACATAGTACCATAAGTTTTTATGTATTGAAACCATACAACGCCTTTGCACGACAACCGTTCGATCGGATGTCTCTATACACCGAAAGTCCTTTGAACGGAACCGTACTCTCGACCCGAGGGCGCCGGCCGCCTCACAGGATCAGCCTGCCCCGGACGACCGAGCCCTGGGAATAAATATTAACGACCTTTTCATCCGGTTCCTTCAATTAAGAAGCCATTGAGGCGGAACGTTAAATAAAAATGGTTTGCGCTCTCGAAGCGCTTACGCTGTCCTCATGTTGGCTTACTTCCTCCCTGCTTAAACCGGAAAGCAACCGGTTGTACCGCAAACCGAAGCGAATCGCGCCAAAGATATATTGCGGAATACCGGCACGCATAGTAACCTAGCCCGATAGTAGTTCAGGTATCATTACCAAAAACGACGCAGCAGGCTCTGCCCATTGCGTACCGATGAAGCGTTCGGTATTTTTCCGCCGCTTTATGTCACCCAAATTGGAGGCAACAACAATGAAGAAGTTTACGAAGGTCGTTCTGAACGTGCTCGCCGTGTGTTCGCTGGTAGGGTTTATGGCCGCTTGCGCCAACGAGACCGAAGAAGAACTCGATGCAGTCGATACGACGGCCGTTTACGAAGAGCCGATGGTAATGGACACCATGATGATGGACACCATGATGGTCGATACCACGATGGCGACGCCGGGCATGTAATCCGGACGTGTGCTCGCCGATCGTTCCTGAAACGGGTCCGGTCGTGAGGGCCATAGCGCGATTCGTTGCCCGCCGAGAAGGGTAACCTTGCAATCGGTATCTGAGCGCGAGGATGGCATCCGAAACACCCACGGGATTTTTCCTGCGGATACGTTCCTCATCGATACGGGTTGACAAAGGGCACGCCGGTTGCGAGGAAATGAACCAGTGAGAGCATCCTCTTACCCGGTTTCACATCGACCCCTGCTGCATTGAGGGTGCTGCTACCTGCTTTGACTAGAATCGCCACGGGGTGAGCAAACTGCTCACCCCGTTTTTTATCTGTTTTGCTTCATCGTTTCAATTCATTCCTGCCAGGTTGAGTATCGTTAGGTCACACGCGTCTTCTCGGACAACTTACAAGGCAGCATATGGGCGCTTACTACTTTTCGAAATCGCTGGACCTCCCTTTCGAGGCCGCTATCGACCGCGTCACGGAAGAATTGAAAAAGGAGGGTTTCGGTGTCCTGACCCAGATCGACGTCGCGGAAACGCTGAAGAAGAAGCTCGATGTCGAGTTCAGGCCCTACCGCATCCTGGGCGCCTGCAACCCGAGCTTCGCACACCAGGCTCTCCAGGCGGAGGATAAGATCGGGACCATGCTTCCCTGCAATGTGATCGTGCAGGATCTGGGGGATAAAGGAACCGAGGTGGCCGCCGTCGATCCGATTGCCTCGATGCAGGCCATCGACAACCCCGGCCTGGCTTCGATAGCCGGCGAGGTGCGGGAGCGGCTGCGTAAGGTGGTCGAAAGGCTGTAAGCTGCCCGCCCCTTCCCACAGGAGCACTCATTCATCCCGGCCGTGAACCTCAGCCGGTGGAGACGTGGCCTCGACGGCGGTAAACGCCTCCAGGATGACATAAGTGTGCTCCGCTCCTTCGGGCACGACCCACGAGTCTCCCGGCCCCAGCAGGATTTTTTGCCCTTCCGAATGCAACTCCGCCCGGCCGGAAACCACGTACCCTACCGTTTCATAGGGTCGGGTTCGGGGTTGCTTATCTTCTCCGGGTTGTTTCTCCCACAGCCGCATCCCGATACGGATGCCGGTGGCCAGGTACTTCTGGCCCATTTTTCCATGCGGTGAGTGTGCAGAGTCGATCTTTTTGACTGTCGTATCTCCCATGGTACGCTTCCGGTATTGGTGAGTGTTGTAGCAGTCCTACCCAAAAACCGAACAGGGGGTTGTGCCGCCTCCGTGATCTTCTGGGAAAATGGAAAAGGTCGGGTTCTGACAGGATGGCAGTTTCGGGAGGGTGGTACGCTTTTCGTTTTGACCGGGTACGGCGGTACCACCGGACGAAGAACGGAGTACCTTTAAGGATAGATTAATCAGACATATGATAGGAAAATGAATTTTCAAAAATTTACTGTAAAGGCTCAGGAGGCGGTGCAGCAGGCCATGGAGCTGGCTGCATCGTTGAACCATCAGGGTATCGAGCCGCCCCATTTGCTCAGGGCGCTTCTGAGCGACGAGTCGAGTATCGTGGTTTCGATCTTGCGCAAGCTGGGCGCCAATACGGACCTGTTGCAAAACAGAGCCGAACAGGCATTGCAAAAACTCCCGGTAGTGACCGGCTCCAGCGTATCCGGTCAGTACCTCGGTCAGGAGATGAAAAAAGTGTTCGATCGGGCGTTGGCCGAAGCGGAGCTGTTGAAAGATGAGTACATCTCCAGTGAGCATCTGCTGATCGCCCTGGCCGAGTCGAAGGACGATCTGGGCCGGGCGCTTCAGGATCAGGGGGTTAACAAGGAGAAGGTTCTGGGCGTTCTGAAGGACGTGCGAGGAAATCAGCGGGTGACGGATCAACACGCCGAAAGCCGCTACGAGGCATTGAAACGGTTCGCCAGAGACCTGAATGACCTCGCCCGGCGCGGAAAGGTCGATCCCGTCATCGGGCGCGACGACGAAATCCGCCGGGTGCTCCAGATCCTCTCGCGGCGAACGAAGAACAACCCGGTGCTCGTCGGCGAGCCGGGAGTCGGCAAGACGGCCATCGCGGAAGGGCTGGCCATCCGGATCGTGCAGGGCGACGTGCCGGAAAACCTGAAGACCAAGCGCATCGTCGCCCTCGACATGGGCGCTTTGATAGCGGGCGCAAAATACCGGGGCGAGTTTGAGGACCGCTTGAAAGCCGTTGTGAAAGAGGTAACGGAAGCCGAAGGCGAAATCATCCTCTTT
Source organism: uncultured bacterium (assembly GCA_965365445.1). Taxonomy (GTDB): domain Bacteria; phylum Bacteroidota; class Rhodothermia; order Rhodothermales; family DASSAV01; genus CBDUBS01. The sequence continues at coordinate 16,811 of CBDUBS010000062.1, forward strand.
ATCGATGAGATCCACACGCTCGTAGGGGCAGGTGCGGCCGAAGGAGCTATGGATGCCGCCAACATCCTGAAACCGGCTCTCGCACGGGGTGAGCTTCGGGCCATCGGGGCCACAACTCTGGATGAATACCGGAAGCATCTCGAAAAAGACAAAGCGTTGGAGCGTCGTTTCCAGATGGTTCTGGTGGGCGAGCCCAGCGTTGAGGATACCATTTCCATTCTTCGGGGCATCAAGGATCGGTACGAGGTCCATCACGGCGTTCGGATTACCGACAGCGCCCTGGTGGCCGCCGCCGAACTCAGCCACCGCTACATCACCGACCGCTTCCTGCCGGACAAGGCCATCGACCTGGTGGATGAGGCGGCCGCTCGCCTGCGCATCGAAATCGATTCGATGCCGGAAGAGCTGGACGGGCTCGAACGGCAGATCCGCCAACTCGAAATCGAACGCGAAGCCGTCAAACGGGACAGGAACGAGGACAAGCTCGCCAGCATCGCCGAGCAGATCGCCAACCTCGACGAGCGGCGGCAGGCTCTGCGGGTCAGGTGGCAGGAAGAGAAGGATCTGATCCAGGCCATTCGGAAAGCCAAAGAGGAGATAGATACACTTCGTGTGGAGGCGGAGAACCTGGAACGCGCAGGGGATTACGGAAAGGTGGCTGAAATACGCTACGGCCAGATTCCCCGGTTGGAGCAGGGGATGGCGTCAACCAACGAGCGCATCAACGAGATTCAGAAAAACGGGGCGCTGCTCAAGGAAGAAGTTGACGCGGAGGATATCGCCGGTATCGTATCGCGCTGGACGGGTATCCCGGTATCCCGGATGCTGGAGAGCGAACGCGCCAAGTTGCTTCGCATGGAGGAAGCCATCGGCGAGCGCATCGTCGGGCAGCCCGAGGCGATTGCTGCCGTATCGAACGCCGTGCGCAGGGGGCGTGCCGGACTTCAGGAGGAAACGCGCCCCATCGGGTCATTTATTTTCCTCGGCACTACGGGCGTGGGTAAAACCGAACTGGCCAAGGCGCTGGCCTCGTTCCTGTTCAACGACGAAGGAGCCATGGTCCGCATCGATATGAGCGAGTACCAGGAGCGCCACACGGTTAGCCGACTCGTCGGGGCTCCGCCCGGATACGTTGGGTATGAAGAAGGCGGGCAGCTTACCGAGGCCGTGCGACGGAAGCCGTATTCCGTCGTCTTGCTCGACGAGATCGAAAAGGCCCATCCCGAGGTGTTCAATATCCTCCTTCAGGTGCTCGACGACGGACGTCTGACGGACAATAAGGGCCGCACGGCCGATTTCAAGAACACGATCATCATCATGACGAGCAACCTGGGTTCCGAGATCATCCGCGAACGCATGGACCTCGCTGGCGGCGTCATGAATGCGGTGGATGAGGAACGGCTGACGACCGATCTCATGGCGATGCTCAAGCAACGCATGAGGCCGGAATTCCTCAATCGTGTCGATGAAATCGTCGTGTTCCGCCCGCTGGGTCGGGAGCAAATCCGCCGCATCGTCGACATTCAGGTGAAGCATATCAGCCGCATGGCGCTCCGGAACCACAACCTTTCGCTGATCCTTACGGACGGGGCGAAAGACTGGATCGCCGAGCAAGGGTTCGATCCCGTATTCGGCGCACGCCCATTGAAGCGTGTGGTGCAACGGGAAATCGCCAACAAGCTGGCCGAAGAAATACTCTCCGGCTGGGTGGAAGACGGCGAAACCCTGCGCATCGATATCGCGCCGGACGGCTCGGGCCTGACCTTCGAGACCCTTCACGAGGAAGCCCCGGCCGGCTCCTGAACCTATCCTACGGCGGTTGTGGGGACAGGGCAGCGTCCGGCCTGAACCGGGCGCTG
>CBDUBS010000063.1:0-18507 GCA_965365445.1 uncultured bacterium
CCGGCGCCGGTGCGCGTAGCCGGCGGGTGGCCCCAGGCTCACTCGGGCGGGCCTCTGGCGCCGTGCCAGAACGATCATGCAGCGCATACGACCTGGGCCTGGATCCTCGGAACCCTGGCCGCCCCCGCAACGTCACCGACGGAGCGGGCCGCCGGGAACACCTCCGGCTCCGCTTCCACCGCCTCGACCCCGACGAAAAAGCCGTCGATCCCGAAGCGCCGATCCTGCTGGCGGCGCTCGATGAGGATACGAAAGCCGCCGGCTTCTATCGGGACCGGGTTTCGGGCGACGCCCTCCCGGAACGGCTGCTGATGGAGGATAAAAGCTTCTCCGCCCCGGTCAGGGCCGACTCGGCGGACGTGCTGCTGTACACCCGCTCGGACTTCATCGAATTCCCCGACCTCTGGACGGCCGACACCGATTTCCGGAAGCCGAAGCGCATCAGCCGGGCCAATCCGCAGCAGGCGGACTACCGCTGGGGCGCGGCCGAGCTCGTCCGGTGGTCCTCCCTGGACGGCGTTCCACTGGAAGGCATCCTGTACAAACCCGACGGTTTCGACCCGACCCGGAAGTACCCCATGATGGTGTATTTCTACGAACGCAACGCCGACTACCTGCACCGCCATTGGGCGCCGGAGCCGTACCGTTCCATCATCAACCCGTCGTTTTACGTCAGCCGGGGGTACCTCGTGTTCATCCCGGACATTGTGTACAAAATCGGCTACCCCGGAGAGAGCGCCGTAAACAGCATCCTGCCGGGGGTTACCAGCCTTATCGAGCAGGGCTTCGTGGACCGGGAGCGCATCGGGGTGCAGGGCCATAGCTGGGGCGGTTACCAGATTGCCTACCTCATTACCCGTACCGATCTGTTCGCCGCCGCCGAAGCCGGGGCCCCGGTTTCGAACATGGTGAGCGCCTACGGCGGCATCCGGTGGGAGTCCGGTGTGAGCCGCATGTTCCAGTACGAGAAAACGCAGAGCCGCATCGGAGGCACCCTCTGGGAAACGCCCATGCGCTACATCGATAACTCGCCCATCTTCCGGGCCGACGCTGTGACAACGCCCCTGCTGATGATGCACAACGACCAGGATGGGGCCGTGCCGTGGTACCAGGGCATCGAGATGTACGTGGCTCTGCGGCGGCTCGGCAAACCCGTATGGCTGGTCAACTACAACGGCGAGCCGCACAACCTGACGAAGCACGCCAACCGGGTGGATTGGGCCGTCCGGATGCAACAGTTCTTCGATCACTACCTGACGGGAGCGCCCGCTCCGCTCTGGATGACCGAGGGCGTACCCGCCCTCCGGAAAGGGCAAACCCTGGGTCTGGAGATACCGGCCGCCTCACCCTGAATCGGCACGGACGAACCGGAAGTGCGCCGCGTCATCCGGGGCCGCAAAAAAAAGTGGCGGACCCGTTGTGGGTTGGGAGCCCTATCGTCGTCTTATTAAACGTAGGGCTTCCCGACAGTGCTTTCCGGTCCTGATATGACCCTCCGATCCGTCCCGCTTCCAAAACGAACCACTCCTCCATACGGCGACGCCGAATGGGTGAGCCGGGTGCAGCGGCGCGACGAGGAGGCCTTCGACCGGCTCGTGGAGGTGTACTACCCGCCGCTCGTGGCGTTTGCCCGGCAGCACCTCGGCGCCGCGGAGTCGGCCCGAAGCGTCGTGCAGGACGTGTTCCTGAAGATCTGGCGGCTGGGGGACCGCTGGCAGCCCCGCGGGTCGCTGAGGCCGTACCTGTACGGAGCCGTCCACCACCAGTGTATCGATCAGAAGAAGCAGGCCCGGTTCCGGTTCGTCCATGTGGAGGCCGATGCCGAGAGCCTGGTCATGCCCGGCGTAGGCCCCGAGGACGACCTGCGGTACCGGGAGATGCTGGGTGTCGTACAGCGCACCGTAGCCCGTATGCCGGAGCGTCGGAGACTGGCTTTCGTCCTCTCCCGGAGCCAGGGCCTCTCCCACGCGGAGATTGCGGCCGTGCTCGGAATCGCGTCCGGCACCGTCGAGCGGCACATCGGGATGGCGCTGAAAACGCTGCGCGAACGGCTGGCGGCGTATCTATAACCTTTCCGAATATGCCCCTGTAACCCGAACCTATGTTACGCAACCGCCAAACCGACCGGCGCCTGTTTGCATTGATGGTGCGCTGCCTGAGCGGAGAGAGCTCCGAGCGGGAGGTGAGCCAGTTGCAGGCGCACCTTTCCGTGGATAACCGTACCGCCGATACGTTCGAGGCATTCAGTAAGGTATGGGCGGTTTCCGACGTGGCCCCCGCCACTGAGAATCCTGACGAAGCCATAGAGCGCCTCCGCGAGCTGCGAAGCACCGGGTGCGGAGCTTCCATCCATACGCTCCCTCGCCGGGCCGACCGCCGGGCCATACGCACGACTTCGCGAGGCGGCGCCCGCTACGCGCTTCGGGTGGCGAGTGTTCTCGCGGCCGTTGTCGCCCTCGCGGTGGCCGTGCCGTACTTGTTTCGTTCTCCGGCCCCCGAAACGCCGGCGCCTGTCCAGAACGTATTCGCCACGGCTCGCGGCCAGCGCGCCGTCGTTCAGCTTACCGACGGAACCCGCGTGCAGTTGAACGTCAACAGCCGCCTAACGGTACCGGAAACGTTTGCCGAAAACCGGCGCGAGGTGTACCTCGAAGGCCAGGCGTACTTTGAAGTCGCTACGGACTCCGCCCGGCCTTTCATCGCCCACACGCGGAATGCGGCCGTCCGGGTGCTCGGCACCACGTTCGACGTTCGGGCCTACCCGGACGAATCGGGGGTGGAGGTCGTGGTAGCCGAAGGTAAGGTGCTTTTCGGCGGCTTGCCCGATAGCTCCCGTCTGTCGCAGGCCGTGCGCGACAGTGTGCTGCTCGAAAAAGGGCAGGGCGGGCGGCTCACGGCGGGAGGTAAAATCGTACATACCCGCAGCGCCGATCTGAGGCGGCTGACCGCGTGGACGCACGGCCGCCTGATCTTCCGCGACGCGCCCTTCGAGGTAGTTTCCCGCGAGCTGGAGCGGTGGTACGATCTCGACATCCGGCTCGACGCGCCGCCGCGATCCGTCAATCTGCTGCTCAACGCTTCATTCGGGGAAGAACCCCTTTCCGAAATTCTGAACGCCGTCTCCATCGCGTTGAATCTGGAGTACGAACGCACCCGAAGGGAAATCGTGTTCAGGCCGGTAGCCCGCCGATAACGTCCGCGTATCTTTTATCCATCAAACGGCACGTGTCCATGAAATCTATGTTATCGATCACGACGCCTTACCCGCTCAGGAAATGGCTCGGCCTTTCGGCCCTGCTCCTGGCAGGCTGGCTTCTTCTTTCCCCGACTGCGGAGGCCCAGGAGCAGCACGCCGGCCGGGCGAACACGCCTCCGGGCGCCCTGAAGGCCATCGAGGTGAACCTGGTCAAACTCCAGCGCCCCATCACCCTCCGCTTTGAAGCCGCGACCGTACGAGAAGCGCTGGACGCAGTAGCCGCCGAAGCGGATCTGCATGTAGTGCGCGGAAACCAGGAAGTGCTGAGTAGCCGCCGGGTAACGCTGGACTTCAGGGAAACGACCGTTTTGGAAGCGCTTCATACAATAACCGAGGGAACGGGCCTCCGGCTCATGATTAGCCCGAACGGCTATCTGATCCTGAGCGACCGGCCGACGATGGGCGCCCCGACGCATCTGACCGAGTCTCCGGCTCCACCGGCCCCCGTTGTAGGCACCCTCACGGGGCGCGTCATCGATGGAGCAAGCGGCGACCCCCTCCCCGGTGTTAACGTCGTCATCGACGGCACCACACGCGGCGCCTCGACCGACATCGACGGGCGGTATACCATCCCCGACGTGGAACCGGGCGCCTACAGCCTTACCGCCTCCTTCATCGGGTATGGACAGGAACGGCAGGAAGGGGTGGTCGTGCAGTCCGGCAAGGCTACCGTTGTGGACTTCGCCCTGGAACCCGAAGAACTCGGCCTCGACGAGGTCGTGGTGGTAGGCTACGGCACGCAGCAGCGCCGTGATCTGACCGGAGCGGTTTCCTCCGTGAGCGCCGAGGACATACAACGGCTTCCGGTAACCTCCGTCGATCAGGCCCTTCAGGGGCAGGCCGCCGGCGTACAGGTAACCCAGACCTCCGGTGAACCCGGCGGCGCCGTCCGCATCCGTATCCGGGGTGGCACGTCCATCAACGCCGGAAACAACCCCCTGTACGTCATCGACGGCGTGCCCATCGGCGGCGGGGGAAATCTGGATACCGGTGCGCAGAGCTACCGCGACGCTTCGGATATGAACGCACTGGCCACGCTCAACCCGCGCGACATCGAATCTATCGAAGTGCTAAAGGACGCTTCCGCTACGGCCATATATGGAGCCCGAGGAGCAAACGGCGTCATTATCGTAACCACCAAGCGAGGGCGGCCGGGCGGTGCACAGATCAACTTTGACGCCTATACCGGTGTGCAACAGGTTATCGATACCTACGATATGATGAATGCCGGGGAGTATATGGAGATGGTCAACGCCGTCGAGGCGGCGGGGGGTAAACCGGCCGTTTACTCACAGGCCGAGATAACCGCCGCCGGGGAGGGTACGGACTGGCAGGACGCCATTTATCGTTCGGCGCCCATGCAAAACTACCAGCTTTCCGCTTCGGGCGGCAACGAGAACATCCGCTATTCGGTACAGGGCAGTTACCTGGACCAGCAGGGCATCGTCGTCGAGTCGGATCTGCAGCGGTACGCCCTCCGCCTTAACCTGGACGCTACGCCTAACACCCGTCTCCGGTTCGGCAACAACTTCACCATGACCTATACGGAATCGAGCCGGGTCAATACAAGCGGCCGCCGGAACAACAACGGCTCCAGCGTTATTGCCGGGGCCATGCAAATGCCGGCGCTGTTGCCGGTTTATCGATCCGACGGTTCGTTCTCGCAGGTGGCTGATATCGGGCTGGCGCTGGATATCGACCATCCGATGGCCAACGCAGCGTCGCCGCATATGGCTCGCTCGCTCCGGGCGCTGGGTAACCTGTTTACCGAGTACGATATCATACCGCGCCTCCGCGCCCGGGTTAGCCTGGGGTTCGATCTGCTGGACCTGAAGGAGAACGTGTACTACCTCCGAAGCACTATCATGGGGCAGTCATCGAACGGCCTGGGTCGTATCGGCGCATCGCAGGGACGGACGTGGCTCAACGAGAACACGCTCACCTATTCCGATCAGGAAGGAGCCAACCGGTATACCATCCTGGCAGGTTTCACCATGCAGAAGTCGTACAACGAGAGCGTGCTCGCCTCTGCCGGCGGTTTCGTCAACGACATCCTTTCCTACAACAACCTGGGCTCCGCCTCGCTGGCGCAGTTTCCCTCCTCCGGCGCTTCGTCCTGGGGCCTGGCCTCCTGGATCGGCCGCGTCAACTACACGCTGGCCGACAGGTACCTGCTTACCGTAACAGGTCGTTACGACGGCTCCTCCCGGTTCGGCGAGAACAACCGCTGGGCGTTCTTTCCCTCGGCCGCCCTCGGCTGGCTGCTTTCCGAGGAGCCGTTCGCTCAGAACCTGCCGGTGCTGAACGCGCTCAAGTTGAGGGCTTCTTACGGCGTCACCGGCAATCAGGAAATAGGCCTGTACCGGTCGCTCGCCCGTCTCGGGACAGGGTCCTACGTGTTCGGCGGAAATGTCGTTACGGGCTTCCGCCCGGTAAGCGTGCCGAACCCGGATCTGCGTTGGGAAAAGACCGCGCAACTCGATATCGGTTTCGATCTGGGCCTGCTCGACAACCGGATCACCCTCATCGGGGATTATTACAACAAGAAAACGACCGATCTGTTGCTCGAGGTGCCGCTGCCTTCTGAAACGGGGTTCGCTTCGGCGCTGCAAAACATCGGGGCCGTGCGCAACCGCGGTGTAGAACTCACGCTCAATTCCATCAACGTAACCGGCGCCTTCAACTGGACGACCGACGTTAACTTTTCGGCCAACCGGAACGAGGTGCTGGACCTGGGAGAAATCACTGAGTTTTTCGCTTCGGCAACAACCGACGGCATCAATTCGACGCAGATCGTGCGGGTAGGCGAGCCCATCGGAACGATCTATGGCAACGTGGTCGAAGGGATGTTCCAGACGCCGGAAGAAGTAGCCGTCTCCGCTCAGAAAAATGCCAGGCCGGGTACGTGGCGCTTCCGGGATGTGGACGGCAACGGCACGTTCAATGAAGCAGCGGATCGGACCATCCTGGGCTATGCCGAACCCGATTTCACGCTCGGCCTCACCAACCGGCTGCGTTACGGCGGCGCCGAACTGAGCTTTTTCATTCAGGGGGTATTCGGCAACGAAATCGTCAACATGAACAAGACCCGGTTCCTGGGTCTGGAAGGCAAAGGCGCCGGCAACAAGTTTGCCGAAAGCCTCAATTACTGGCGCCCGGACAATCCGAACACGATGGTGCAAACGCCGGGAGCGGGTACCGGTTACGTGTTTACCATCAACAATCTGCATGTGGAAGACGGTACGTACGTCCGCCTGCGAGACGTGACCCTGGCTTACAACGTGCCGCAATCGCTGATTCGACGCCTCAGCGCTCGCACCCTCCGGCTATACATCAGCGGCCAGAATTTGCTGACCCTTACGGGGTATGACGGCCTCGACCCCGAGGTAGGTTTCTGGGGAGACAACAACCTTACGCCGGGCTTGGACTTCGGAGGCTACCCGCCATCGCGGTCGTACACACTCGGCGTGAGCCTGGGCTTCTAAACCACAACTTTTTTCACTTCTAACGGAATCTGCCGTTATGTCTTTACACAACCGCTTTCAAGCCGGTTTGCTGCTCCTGGCTTTCGCATTCGTCGGCTGTGACGGGCTGCTGGAGGAAACGCCGGAAGCCTTCATTTCCCCCACCAACTTTTATACCTCGCCTGCCGATGCGGTAGCCGCCGTCAACTCGGTTTACGACCAGATAGGCAGCGGTATCAATTCGAGTATGTGGTTTCAGGGGCAACTCACCCGTGACGCCTCCACCCCCGACCATGCGTTGTTCGACGCTCAGGGGTTCCCATGGTACCGTTGGTCCTCGGGCATACCTTACTTCTGGAATATGTGGCAGGAGCCGTTTCGTGCCATTGCTTCCGCCAACGCCGTCCTGGGCCGGGTTCCGGCCATCCAGATGGACGAAACCCTGAAGAAGCGCGTCCTCGGTGAAGCACGGTTCCTTCGAGCCTATTCGTACTTCGACCTGGTGCGCAATTTCGGGGGTGTGCCGATCTTCACCGAAGAGGTAACGACCCTGGAAAACCTTGAACGACCCAGGTCATCGGTGGCTGAGGTATATGACGTAATCGTGAAGGATTTGCAGGAAGCCGAAGCCGCATTACCGGCCTCCTATCCATCGAGCGATATGGGCCGTGCTACCCGAGGTGCTGCGAAAGCCTACCTCGCCAAAGTGTACGCTACCATGGCCGGCGAGCCGCTTCGTGACGCCTCGAAATGGTCACTCGCGGCGGCCAAAGCCAAAGAGGTGATCGACGGCGGCACGTATGATCTACTCCCCAGCTTCGCCTCTGTGTTCACCTTACAGAACGAGAACAGCAAGGAAAGCATCTTCGAGTTACAGTTCAAAGGGGGGCTGGGCCCGCCATATGTTGGGGAAGGGTTCAACGCCCGTCCGTCCGGTCCGGGCGGCACCGGCAAGCTGGGTTCCTACTTCGGATGGCTCGAGGTGCGGACTGATTTAATTCAGAGCTTCGAACCGGGCGACAAACGGGCTGAGATGATCGTAAATCAGTTCAAGAAAACCAATGGTGAAGTGATTCCGTTCAACCTGGGCAAGTACTTCTCCATAAAGCACATCACGCAGGAACAGGCCGCCGCCGTATACGCCACGAACGATGCAGAAAAGAACTACGCCATGTTCCGCTTTGCCGATCTGTTGCTGTTGTACGCCGAAGCCCTGAACGAGGCCGGCGGCCCAACGGCCGAAGCGTATACGGCCATCAACCGGGTGCGGGCTCGCGCCGGCCTTCCGGCGCTTTCCGGCCTGACGAAAGAGCAATTCAGGCAGGCCGTCCGGGATGAGCGCAGGCACGAGTTGTACAACGAGGGGCACCGCCTGTATGATCTCCGGCGGTGGGGCCTTGCCCTATCCTCCATGCGGGCCCTGAACGACCCGAATTTCGACGTACAGGACCACGAAACCGTGTTCCCGCTGCCGCAACGGGCCCTGGACTCTAACGAGCTGCTCGAACAGAATCCGGGCTACTGACGCCGGTCAGTTTATTGCGCTCCGGCACGTTGAACGACGTGCCGGACCGCGCTCTGCTTGCACCGATACCTCTCATGTCAGCTTTTCTGCGCGTTTTTCCAGCGGTCATCCTTGCGGCCTTTCTGGCCGTGCCGATTCGGGCGCAGGCTCCGCCTCCGAACGTGGTATTCATCCTCGCCGACGACGTGGGCTGGGGCGACCCCAGCGCCTACGGCAACCGCCGCGTCGAGACGCCGCACCTGGACCGCATGGCCGAAGGGGGCGTCCTGTTCACGCAGGCGTACATGGCCGGGTCGGTGTGCTCGCCCTCCCGAACGGCGCTGCTCACCGGGCGCTTTCCGGCCGAACTCCGGATGTTCGGCCACTTGGGCACGCAGGAAATCAACCGGCGACGGGCCATGCCGGATTACCTGGACACCGACGTGCCAACCATTGCGGACCTGCTAAAACAGGCCGGGTATGCCACGGCTGCCTTCGGCAAATGGCACCTCGGGTCGGGCCCGGAGGCGCAACTACCGGATGCATACGGCTTCGAAACGCATAAAACCACCGCGAGCAACGACCCGCGCGGCCGCAACGAGTGGAACCTGTGGGCGCCGGAGCTGCGGCCCACCGCCACTAGCCTTGTCGTGGATGAAGTGCTGGCTTTTGCCGCCGACCATCGGCAGGAGCCGTTTTTCGTGCAGGCGTGGCTTGTGGATACCCACGCAACGCTGAATCCTTCGGAAGAGCAGCTGGCCCCGTTTTCTCACCTGTCGCCGCCGGATGTGCCTTACCACGGAGCGATGGCCGTGTACTTCGCCGCCCTCACGGAAATGGACCGCCAGATCGGACGGCTGATGGACGAGATCGACCGGATGGGCCTGGGGGAGAATACCCTCATCGTATTTACAAGCGACAACGGCCCGGAAGCCATCGAGATCGGTAACGCCTCGCACAGCGGTGTAGGCAGCGCCGGGCCCTTCCGGGGGCGAAAACGCAGTCTGTACGAAGGGGGTATCCGCGTGCCGTGGATCGTCAGGTGGCCTGCGGGGGCGCCCGCCGGTCGGGTGGATTCCACGAGCATCATCAGCGGGGTGGATATGCTGCCCACCCTGTCCCGCCTGGCCGGGATCGCCCCGCCCGACGATTCGCTTCGGGACGGGGAGGACGTTTCGGACGCCTTTCGGGGGCAGGGGCATACCCGCACGACCCCGCTGCACTGGGAGTGGCGCTACAACATCGTCGGGCACGTATGGAACGTAAGCCCCGGCATGGCCGCCCGGGACGGCCGGTGGAAGCTGCTGATGAACCCCGACGGTTCCCGCATCGAACTGTATGACCTGCTGAAGGACCCCCGGGAGTCGGATAACGTGGCCGACGAGCACCCGGAGATCGTTCGGCGGCTCGCGGAGCGGCTGCATACCTGGTACGCCCATCTGCCCGAGGCGCCCGCCGACGCGCGGGCCGGCCGGGACGATTACCCCTGGCCCCGGTGAGTCACTTGCTTATCTCTGGCTAATCCTTCTACTATCGTTCCGCGTTCCTATGCGTCTTGCCGTCTACCTTTTCCCCCTGCTGCTGGCGACAGCCGGATGCGCCGCTTCGCTCGCACCCGGCGCCGAAAGGCGGGAGGGGCCGCCCAATATCATCATCCTGCTGGCCGACGACCTCGGCTACGGCGATCTTTCCGGTTACGGCTCCTCGACGATCCATACGCCCAACCTGGATCGGCTGGCCTCCGAAGGGATGCGCTTTACCCGGTTCTACACGGGCAGCGCCGTGTGCTCGCCCTCCCGTGCGGCGCTGCTCACAGGCAGGTTCCCGCTACGCTATAACATCCGGCGGCATTTCAACGATGAAGAGGAGCACCTGCCCGAAGCGGCGCGGACGCTGCCCGAGGTTCTTCATGAAGCCGGCTATACGACGGCCCACATCGGCAAATGGCACCTGGGCGGGCTTCGGCCGCAGGATTACGAAGCCCGCCGGGCGGGGCGACCGGCAAACCCCGGCCCGCTCCAGCACGGCTTCGACGACTACCTGACCAGCATCGAGGCGGCGCCGATCCGCCCGATGCTCATCGAAGAGCGCAAATTGTACCGGGAGGGAGGTAGGTACATGGTTCGCAACGACGAGCGAGCACCCGAAAACCCGGGGCACTGGACGGAAATCAAGATCGATGCCGCCATCGAACATCTGGAGACGTGGGCCGGCTCCGGGCAGCAGTTCTTTCTCAACCTCTGGTTCGATGTGCCGCATACCCCCTACGAACCGGCCCCGGGGCCGCACCTCTCCCGCTATCGGGCGCTCGGGGCAGAGGGCGATCAGCTCCTGTTCCGGTCGATGGTTTCCCACCTCGATGCACAGATCGGCCGCCTCATTGAACGGCTGAAGCAACTTGGCCTGTACGAAAATACCCTGATCCTGTTCACCAGCGATAACGGGCCGGCATTCCAGGGAAGTCCGGGGCCGTTCCGGGGCGGTAAAACCGATCTGCACGAGGGAGGGACGCGCGTGCCGTTCTTCGCCGTGTGGCCCGGCCGCATACCGGCGGGCAGCCAGTCGTTCGCCGTGATGCAGATGGTGGACCTGCTGCCTACGCTGGCCGCCGCCGCAGGAGTCGATCCGGGCGTCTCCGGCCTCGACGGCGTCAACCGGCTTCCGGTGCTCCGGGGACAGGCGCCGGCGGAGCATCCGGATCTGCTCTGGCAGATGGACCTGTACACGCAGTTCCAGAACCAGGGTCCGAAGCCTGCGCCCAACGCCACTACGTCGGTGGTCCGGTGGCCGTGGAAAATGCTGGCCGACAGTACGGGCGGCGACCTGCATCCTACGGAGTTGTTCAATCTGGAGCAGGACCACCGGGAACTCTACAACCTGCTCGGCCGGCATCCGGATCTGGAGCGAACGCTGCTGGACGCAATTCGCCGGTTCCACGCAGCCGCCCGGGATCGCAGCGGAGCGCCGTGAGCGACACCCGGTTACTGCCGGAGCCCATGTAAAGATATCGTGGGCGGGGAGCCGCCCCAAATCCCGGAGCGCCAGCGGGTGCACCTTACCGCGGAGTGCCGTATCTTACCGGAACCCCTTTTTTACAGTGTCCCATTCCTGTATACCGATGCTAAAACGTTTAAGTCTTTATCTCCTTCTTGCCGGTTTCGCGCCGGCGCTGGCCGCACAGGTGCGTGTCGCCTCGCCGGACGGCCGCCTGGTCGTTACCGCGACCGTCAAGGAGCGCATGGAGCCGTTCGTGCCCGGCGAGCGGTTTTATTACGCCGCCACGTACGACGGACGGCCGCTCCTGCTGGATTCGCCTTTCGCCCTGGAATTTTCCGGGAATCGCCCATTCGGAGCGGGCGTATGGATCGAGAACCCGCGCCCCTCGTCGCATAACGAACCCTGGGAGCGCGTCTGGGGCAAGCGGAAACAGGTTGAAAACCGGTACGAGCAACTCGACCTCGACCTGGTAGAGGAGGGGAGCGGCCGGCGCATCGGTCTCATATTCCGGGTTTACAACGACGGGCTTGCCTTCCGGTACGTCATCCGGGAAGGGGGGCCGTGGGAACTGGCCGCCGAGGCTACCGGCTTCCATTTCCCCGGCAACCCGAAGGTGTGGGCCGCCAATCACGGGGGGTATCAGTCCAGCCAGGAAAACGAGTTTCTACCGTCGCGGCTGCGGGCGCTCGATCCGAAGGCCGTTTACGGCTTGCCGATGCTCGTGCAGGCATCCGACTCGCTCTGGGCGGCCGTCACCGAAGCCGACCTGACCGACTGGGCGGGCGCGTACCTCAGCCCGACTCCGGATACCCGCGCCCAACTCGTTACCCGGCTTTCACCCCGGCTCGACCGGCCCGATGTGGCGGTCATCTCCTCGGGCGAGCGCGTTTCTCCATGGCTTGTGCTCATCGTGGGCCGAACGCCGGGAGACCTCATCGAGTCGGATATCGTGCAGAACCTGAACGACCCCGTGGAGATCGAGGATACCGCGTGGATCAAGCCCGGCAAATCCGCCTGGGATCGCTGGTGGAGCGGCAGCTATGCTCCGGACGCCGATTTCGAGGTCGGGATGAACACCGAGACGATGAAATACTTCGTGGACCTCGCCGCCGAGATGGGCTGGCAGTACCAGCTCGTGGACTGGTGGTGGTACGGACCGCCGTTCAGTATGGGGTACGTAAAGCACAACCCCGCATCGGACATCACGAAAGTCACCCCGACGCTGGACATGCCGGAACTGATCCGGTACGCCAACGCGAAAGGAGTGGATATCCTGCTCTGGCTGCACTGGAGGCACGCGGACCGGCAGATGGAAGAAGCCTTCCCGCTGTACCGCAAGTGGGGCGTGAAGGGGGTCAAGATCGACTTCATGGACCGGGAGGATCAGGAGATGGTGAACTTCTACCACCGTACCGTGAAGCTTGCCGCCGAGAACCGGCTCATCGTAGACTTCCACGGGGCGTACAAACCAACCGGCTGGAGCCGGACCTACCCGAACGTCATCACGCGCGAAGGGGTGCTGGGCAACGAATACACCAAATGGAGCAACCGGATAACGCCGGAACACGCCCTGACGCTGCCGTTCACGCGCGGCCTGCTCGGGGAGATGGACTTTACCCCCGGCGGCTTCCGTCAGAAAACCATCGAGGATTTCCGGGCCGTAGGGCCGGACGCTCCCGGACCGTTCGTGATGGGCACCCGCGCCTATCAACTCGCCATGATGGTGGTGTACGAAAGCGCCCTGGCGGTACTCTGTGACAGCCCGTACAATTACCGGGTCAGTCCTGCCGGTACCGACTTCCTGAAAATCGTACCGACCACCTGGGACGATACGCGGGTGCTCAACGGGGCTGTAAGCGACTACATTACCGTGGCGCGGCGCTCCGGGACCGACTGGTACATCGGCGCGATGACGGATAGCACCGCGCGGGTTCTCAAAGCGCCACTGGATTTTCTGGGCGCCGGCCGCTACCGGGCCGAAATCTGGGCCGATGCCGATGAAGCGGCCGACTACCCGGACCGCATCCGGAAGGAGGTTCGCACCGTTACCGCCGGCGATGTGTTGGAACTCAAGCTGGCCGGCAGCGGCGGGCAGGTCGTCCACCTTACGCCGGTGAAGTAATATGAAAGGCTCCGGAGCCGGGGGTTCCGGAGCCATTCATCCGGGTGCGGGTCATGCCGTCGGGCCTTCGCCGATGTGTTCGAGCAGCTCCTGAATTCGGGGGAGGTACTCGCCCATCAGGCCCAGCCGCCACGATATCAGGCGGGCTTTCATGAGCAGCGCCTGTGCTTCTTCATGCCGGCCCCCGTCAAACAACAGCGCTCCGAGGCAGAAGATGGCCCGGAGGGAATCAATGGTGTAAATCCCCTCCTCGTTTTCTGCAATCTCACAGGCCGCCCGGGTCCAGTATTCGGCCTTCTCCATCTCGCCCTGCGAGAGGGCAGCATACCCGGCGTCCAGGCACAGGCTGCTGAGCCTCGTATGGGCGGTAATTTCTGAATTCAGTGTAAGCGCGATGGCGCGTTCGGCCAGCGCCTGCGCCAGATCGTACCGTTCGATAAAGGCAGCCTCCTCCGCAATATGTTCGATCAGGAAGATCTGCGTAGGCCGGTCGCATACGGGTTTGTTCGTAGCGTTACTCATCCCCACGCGAAAAGACAGCGAACCCCAATCGGTTTCACCGTGCCGTAGCAGGAAGCCCCCCTGCACGGCGTCCGTCCAGATGCCCGGCGGGCTTTGCCGTTCGGCGGTTCCGTAGGCGAGCAGGTAGCGCTCGCGGGCCTCTTCGATGGCGCCAACGGCTTCCGCGAGCACACCTTGATTCAGGTATACACTCGCGAGCAAATGTTTATCCGGTGCGCCCGCCCCGAAGTAATCCCGAGCGGCTTCGGCCAGAAGGGTGCGTGCGCGATGGTGGTGGCCTTCTCTGGCCGTCAGCACGGCCTGGAGAAGCCGGACTTCGCAGCAGCCCCCGGCGTCACCGAGCGTCGTGTACAACGCGAGCGCGTGGTCGTACAGGGCGAACGCTTCGGCCGCATCGTTTTTGAAAAGGCTCATCCGGCCCAGGTCCATGTAAGCCGGCGCCGCGACGGGCGCTTCCTGACCGTAGATGTCTTCCAGGCGGAAAACGACGTCAGCCATGAGCATGGCGGCCCGTTCATAGTGGAACGAGAGGGACTGAAGCACGGCGATCTGGTGCATACAATGGGGCAGATCCGCCGGGTCCTGCCCCGATCGTTGCCCGGCATCTTCCAGGGCGCGCTCGCACTTTTCGTCGAACGCGGTCCCTTCGCCCCGGTCATACGCCTTCTTGGCGCCGTTGAGATGCCCCTGCCAGGGTTTCTGGACGGTAGGATAGAGGGGCCGTTTGAACGGGAGCCGATGGAGTATCGGATCGTAGAGGGCAAAATCGAAGTCGGTGGACGAGGTTTCCATGAGGGCGAGAGGTTGGTTGAATGAACGAAATGTACTCCCGCCCCCCGGTCTTACGGACGGATCATGTCCGTCCCAACCCGATGATTTATTGGTGAAGCGCTCACGGCTCCACGAACCAGGCGCGGCCCAGGGTGAACTCGGTTTCGTTCAGCGCCTTATCGCCGTCGGCATCCCAGAGCAGGAATAAACCCCGATAAAACTCGTCCTTGTCGATGAAGCCGTCGTCGTTCGTGTCGAGGGTAGTAGTCAGCCCGGCGTGTAATTCCGGCTCGCTGAGCATCGTATCAAAGTTGGTGTCCCAGGCGGCCAGCCATTCCTTATCGGCAAAGCCGAATTCCTGGCGGGCGATGTACAGATCGCCGTCGGCATCCCAGCGGCGGAACACCCCCGCGCCGGGAAACGCAGCCACCCACTCCGAGGCAGCGTGAAGGCCGTCGCCGTTGGCGTCCCATCCCTCGAACCACTCCGTCGGGCCGGTATGCTCCGCCCACTCCGTCGTGTCGATCCGGCCGGAGGCGTCGTCGTCCCACGTTACGAACGCCAGATGGGAAGCGGGGGCTCCGCCTCCGGCTGCGCACCCGGCAAGAAAGAAGATCAGAAAGGGGAGGGATGTTCTCACGGCAACAAGGGAATGGATGAAACGGTCCAGGGATGCACTCGGAGCGCCGGGATGGGTTTCCGCACCGGACGCCCGGTTACGAAGGCGTTAACGATAGGCGGCGGCGTCGAGGCCGCTCATTACATGGAAAGGGGCGTTGATCCGTCTTTCCGGCTTGCGTAAGCTATTGCCTTTCCCATCCAGACCTCAATCGTATGCGTAGCCTTCTTTATCCGGCGGCATGGCTGCTGCTCGTCGCCCCGTCAATCTCTCTGGCGCAGCCCCGGCTCCTGAGCGGCCCGATGGTCGGGCACACCACAGCCACGTCCTCGGTCATATGGGTTGAAACCGACCGGCCTGCGGAGGTGAACGTGCACTATTGGGTGGAATCCGGGCCGAACCCCATCGTTCGGGGCACGGCGGCGGGGACCACCCGGTCCGATCCGCCGCATACCGGCGCGATCCGCCTGGAAAACCTCACGGCGGGTGGGCTGGTTCATTACGAACTCGAACTGGACGGGCAGGCCGTCCGCCCCGATACGCCGCAGTCGTTCTATTTGCTGCCGGCCGCCGATCTGCCCCGGTTTTCGGTGGCGTTCACGTCGTGCATGAACCCGATCCGGACTCCCGTGCAACCCATCTGGGCGCAGGTAGCCGCGTACCGGCCCAACGTGCTGCTGCTCATCGGGGACAACAATTACATGCCGATGCAGCCCGGCGCCTACGAAGCCGGGGAGCCGGTCGTCCGGTACGCACTGGGCCGCTACCACCGGTATCTGCGCGATGTGGAAGGGCTGCGGACGGTGCTTGCCACCACGCCGACCTACGCGATATGGGACGACCACGACTTCGGCCCGAACAACTCGGATCGTACGTTCCGGTGGAGGGACCTCACGCTGGAGCTTTTCAGGCGGTACTGGCCCAACCCCGGAGCGGGCCTGGAGGGTACTCCCGGGGTGTTCCACTCCTTCCGCATCGCCGATGCCGAGTTCTTCATGCTGGACGACCGCTATTACCGCGATCCGAACGAGGCCCCGGACCGCAGGACGATGTTCGGGGACCGGCAGATGCAGTGGCTCCGGGACGGACTGAAGGCGAGCACCGCCCGGTTCAAGGTGATCGTCAACGGCAATGCACTCACCATCGACCGGCACGACGGGGGAGAGTACTGGGCCCGCTACGGGACGGAGCGCACCGACTTTCTGAACTGGATGGTAGGGGAGCGCATCGAGGGGGTGTTCTTCCTCTCAGGCGACTGGCACGTCGGCTCGCTGAGCCGCCTCGAATGGCCGGGCGGGTACCCGCTTTTCGAGCTCATCAGCTCCAACGCCGGCGTCGGTACGATGGAGGCGGACGCTCATGGATACCGCTACAACCGGCAGACGACCGGCCACAACCGCCGCTTCGACGGCCCGATCATCAACGACATTCTGGATTACAACTTCGGTCTGCTGGAGTTTAGCGGTACCGAGGAGAACCGTAGCGTCCTTTTAAGGATCATCGACCACCGGGGCGAGGTGCGGGCGGCTCACCTGCTGACTCCGGCGGACCTCTCCTTAGCTAAATGATAAAGGGGCTTACAGACCGAGACGAGGTGCAGGGGTCATGCAGCGATCTCTCTGACATGCAGGATTTCGTGTTGCTCCAGGGGCCGGACGCCTCCGGGATCAAGCGTTATGACGGCTACCGTGCCGCCCGTTCCGGTCATGAATTCGACCTCGAGTGCCGCCGCATCCCGGTAGCAGTGAACGACGGTCCCCACGTCGCCTGCTTCCAAACCGTGCTCGGGAAGGGAATGCTCCAGGACGACCAGATCCATTTCCGATATCGGTATCATGTTATCCCGGATAGGCTGTTACGAGGCGAGGCCGTGACTCACCCGTTTCCACGATCCATATGGTGCAGATGGCGGCTTCCATTCCTGCAGGTCCTCTGATGAGGCCCCTCACGACATATTTAGTTCCGTACTGCGTTTCAACCGTCGCTGTTCGGCAGGTGCATGGGTCGTATAAACGATGGAGGCCAGAACCATAGTCTCGAACGACCAGTTAAGAGGTCGGTTTCGGGGAGCCGGCCCTGCCATGCCGTGTAGCCGAGGCAGGGCCGGGCGCACGCAAAGCGCACTCGGCCACTCATCTGCTGACTCCGGCGGACCTGTCTTTCAGGGAATGACGGGCCGGGGAGGCCATTTTCCGGTTGCGCTCCCGTCATCCGGTGGCTACTTTTGAACCACCGTTCTGTAACCTCTCCCGGTACGTTTTCATGTCCTTCCGCTTCCTCGCCCTCGCGCTCCTGCTGGCCGGGTGCGCCCCCGATACGCCGCCCTCCGCTCCGGAACGTGCTCCGAACATCGTGTTCATCCTCGCCGACGACCTCGGCTACGGCGACATCGAGCCGTACGGACAGACGCGCATCCGGACGCCTCATCTGGCCCGCATGGCCGACGAAGGGCTGCGGTTCACGCAGTTCTACGCCGGCGCTACGGTGTGCGCTCCTTCGCGCAGCGTGCTCATGACCGGCTTGCACACCGGCCACACCCCCGTGCGCGGCAACGCCGAACCCGAGATTCAGACCCTCCGACCCGAGGATGTTACCGTATCGGAAGTGCTCAAGGGGGCGGGCTATGCCACCGCGCTCGTCGGCAAGTGGGGCCTCGGCGACGTGGGCAACACCGGGCGTCCGAACGACCAGGGGTTCGACTACTTCTTCGGATACCTGAATCAGGTGCACGCCCACAACTACTACCCCGAGTTCCTCTGGCGCAACGAGGAAAAAGCGGCCCTGCCGAATGAAGTGGAGCCCTGGAAAGAGGCGTACCACGGCTTTACCGGCGGCGTCGCCACGAAGCGGGCGGTCTACTCCGCCGACCTGTTCCATGACGAGGCCGTGCAGTTTATCGAGCAGCACCGGGAGGAGCCGTTTTTCCTCTATCTGGCGGCGACGCTGCCCCACGCCAATAACGAGGCGACGCGCTTCGGGCGCGAGGGGGAGCACGGCATGGAAACGCCGGACTACGGTCCCTACGCCAACCAGGACTGGCCCGAGGAGCAGAAGGGGCTGGCCGCCATGGTGACGCGGCTCGACGACGGGGTGGGCCGGGTGCTGGACAAGTTGAAGGAGTTGGGCCTGGCCGAGAACACGTATGTGTTTTTCAGCTCCGACAACGGGCCGCACGCCGAGGGCGGCAACGACTCCGACTTTTTCGACTCCAACGGCCCCCTGCGCGGCATCAAGCGGGATCTGTACGAGGGG
>CBDUBS010000064.1:0-18066 GCA_965365445.1 uncultured bacterium
GATTTTCGGTCCGATCTAACTCGATGCGCGGGGTCGGCTGGTGCATCCGGCCGGGGATCATATCCCAATTGCTTGTCAGATGCAGGGCGGCCGCGAGCGCGATGCCCGTGCCCCAACTGTGCGGTACGAGCTCTACCCCGAAGGCCTGCGCCATACTGGCGATCTTTTTAACCTCCGTCAGCCCGCCCGCCGCGCAAATGTCCGGCTGCGCGATATCGACGGCTTCGCTTCTGAACAGGTGCAGAAACCCGCTACGGAGGTATTCACATTCGCCGCCGGCGATAGGGATGCTGGTTGCGTCCCGCAGGCGTCGGTAGCTTTCGGTATGCTCTGGCGATACCGGCTCTTCGAACCACTGGATGTCGAGCGGTTCGACGGCCCGGGCAAAACGGACGGCTTCCGTCAAGGAATAGGCGTGGTTAGCATCGACCATCAGGCCCACATGCGGACCGAGAGCCTGGCGTACGGTTTGTACGTTGTGCACATCCGCCTCCACGCCGAGGCCCACCTTCATCTTGACGGCGCTAAAGCCGAGATCCCGGTAGCGGCCGGCCTCCTCGGCGAGGCGTTCATCGAGACCGTCTCCATCGGAGAAGTAAAGGCCCGTTGCATAGGCTTCGATATAGTCGTTTTTGCGCCCGCCCAGCAGGGTGGAAACAGGCTGATCGAGCAGCTTTCCCTTGAGGTCCCAGAGCGCCACATCGATGGCGCTCATGGCAGCCACCAACACCCCCCTCCGGCCGTAATCGAGCGAGCGAAGGTACATGGTCTGCCAGAGCGTTTCCTGCTCGACAGGGTCTCCGTTCAATAACAACGGAGCAAAGAAGCGGATGCCGGCTTCGATGACACCGGCCGGGCCGTATCCCTCGCCCAGGCCGTAAGTCCCGTCGTCGGTGGTAATCCGGACGAGGCATATTTCTCGGCTGTCGTAACTCCACTGAGAGAAGTAAAAACGCTCGCGCAGTTGGTGCCGGACGATGAACGGTTCGATTTCGCAAATTCGAGGCATAATCTATCTACTCGACATTTAATGCAGATGTATGGTTTAGTAAGACCGTCGCCTGCCGCACGAGTGGCTGAGGAGACAGGGCGCGTCTCGTGGCCTCTCCGAAAGGTTAATAACCCGGATTCTGGCTTATCTGGGGGTTAGAGGTAAGCTCACCAATCGGAATCGGGTAGAGGAACTGGGGCTTACCGGTGATCGGGTGTGGTGAAATTCGGTTCGGATTGACCGTGATGCCTTGCAGCGCCATACAATCCGGGAGGATGCCCCAGCGATTCAAATCGTAGAACCGGACTGCTTCGAAAGCGAGCTCCGTGCGGCGCTCCTTATAAATGGTCTGCAGGAGCGCACTCCGGTCGCCGGTCGTAACCGGTTGCAATCCGGCCCGCGCCCGCACCTGATTAAGGTACGTGGCCGCTTGGTCGGTCCGGCCGAGTTGCGCCAGCGCTTCGGCTGCCGCCAGCAGCACCCCCGCGTATCGGATGACGGGTACATTGATACCGCTCTGAAATTCGGCAGAAACCTTGCCCGAGAAGTACTTGGTCAGGAGATAGTGACGCGGGCGCCCGGAGTTGGCATTGAAAAAGTCGGGGAGGCCGAAGTTCGAGAAGGAGGCCTCGAAGCGGCGGTCGCCCGGTTCAAAGGCCTGAACCAGCCCCGTACCGCCGCCGCTATCCCCCGGATAGCCGAAGTTTCGGCTATCGTCTGTTGGAATGAGCGTTTCCAGGCCGTTTCCGCTAACAAGCTCGGCCGGGCCGAAGAAGTTGTTGAGGAAGCTGCCCAAGCCGACCCCCTGACCTGCAACGAATTGCACTTCCAGGAGAGATTCGTCGTTGTTTTCCTTGCGTCCCTGGAAGTTATCCCTGTAGTCCGGCATGAGCTGGTATGATCCGCTCTCGATGACGGCGCGTGCAGCGTCGGCCGCCTGCTGCCATTCTTCCAGGGTCAGGTGAACCTCCGCCAGCAGGGCGCGTGCGGTTTCCCGGGTTACGCGCCCCCGTTCGAAGCCGCGGCTGCCGTTCAGCTGCGATCTTTGCGGAAGGCGTGTCGCTGCTTCCTCCAGGTCTGATTTGATCCGGCTGTACACGGCTTCTACCGGAGCCCGCGAAACGGCGAGGTCATTCGGATTCTTCACCTCTTCCGTTATCAGCGGCACATCGCCGTAGAGCCGGACGAGTAGGAAGTAGTAAAAAGCACGAAGAAAGTAGCCCTGGCCCAGAATCGCGTTTTTCAACGATTCGTTTCCGGCGGCAGGTATGGCGGGCACACGGGCCAGCAGTACGTTGGCCCGCGCGATGCCCGTGAAGGCGGCGTCCCAGACATCTTGAACGGCATCCGTGGAAGGCTCCGCCTGAAACCGCTTGGTTTCGTTTTCCGGACGATACGTCCAGGCGTTGTCGCTGGCGAGCTCGGTGAGGCGGAATATATCCTGATCGTAGAGGTCTTCGGACTGTAACGGGACATACACGCCGTTCACCCCGGCTACGGCCCCTGTAAGATCCTGATATACGTTATCCACTACATCCAACCCGACCGGCTCCGGTTCCAGAAGCGTATCACATCCCGGCAGGGTAATTAAACCGAAGGCGAGTAGAAAGAGGAAGCGTTTCATGGCGCAGTCATTCAAGGGAAGCATTATGTGCCCATATCCGGGCTAGAACATCAAGTTGACCCGCATAAAGAAAGTCCGGGAGATGGGGAAGGGCGACATATCCTGCCCTGCATTGAGCGGAGAAGTAAAGCTGTTCAGTTCGGGATCCAGGCCGCTATAGCCGGTAAACACGAACGGGTTAAGGGCGGACAGGGTGATCTCCGCTCGGCTAAGGAGCGCCGGAGCGATCCAACGCTGCGGAAGTGCATAGGAAAGGCTGATCTGGTTGATGCGGAGAAAGGAAGCATCCTCGGCAAAGTAGGAGCTTGCAAGGGCATTCGGTTCGGACCCGCTACGCTTCGGCCTGGGTATCTCGTTCGACGGGTTCTCGGGTGACCAGTGATTCAGCCACTCACGGGGCGCGTTCAGGTTGCCCGAAACCAGGTACAGGAAAGCTCGCTCCAGATTCATAATGGTGTGTCCGGTCTGGAAATTGGCGAGCACGCTCATCGTCCAGTTTTTGTAGCGGAGCCGATTGTTGATGCCGCCGTACCACTTGGGCTGCGGCTGCCCGAGTACGACCCAGTCGTTCTGGTCCAGCCGGCCGTCGCCGTTCACGTCGCGATATCGGGTATCGCCGGGTTCGCGGCCGTAGACGGCTGCCGCTGCTTCTTCGCCTAACTGATAGATGCCGTCGAACTCGTAACCAATGATGGAGCCTATGGGAAGCCCAATCTTTGTCATGTTGACGGGCACGCGAAACGGATTGCTTACCTGGCGTCCGTATACGACGAGCGCTTCTCCCTGGGCGTCGGTTCCGAGGTCGGCTACCTCGTTTTCGTTGTAGGAGGCGTTTACATCCAGGTCCCACTGAAAGTCTCGGGTTCGCACCGGAGTGGTCATCGCGGCCATTTCGAAGCCCCTGTTCTTGACCGATCCGAGGTTGAGCGTCTGCAGATTGGTGACGCCGTTCGAGGGGGGCAGAGGTATGCTTACGAGCAGATCTTCCGAGGTTTTATCGTAGACATCGGCCGTGAGCGAAATACGCCCTCCCAGCAGAAGGGCATCGAAGCCCAGGTCGGATTGTTTTACCGTTTCCCACTGGAGCGCATCGTTCGCGAAGCTGTTGGGGAAGGCGGTTTCGACGACGGTATTACCGAAAGCATACTTGCCGACCCCCGCCCTTGCCAGGTACTGGAAATCGCCGATGTTCTGGTTTCCGGTGAGGCCGTAGCTTGCCCGAAGTTTGAGATCATCGAGCCATGCAATGCTGCGCAGGAAAGGTTCTTCCGAAATTCGCCAGCCTACCGAAGCGGATGGGAACGTGCCGTAGCGATTGCCCGGACCGAAACGCGATGAGCCGTCCCGGCGCACGGTAGCTGTAATGATGTAGCGGCTTGCAAAGTCGTACTGAACGCGGCCGAAGTAGGAAACGAGGCCCCACTGGTTTTCGCTGCCGCCGACGCTCTGGATGGAAGGCTGGTTGGCTATGGTTCGCAGGTTGTTGTTCGTTTGTCCGAATGCAATTGCCCGAACGTTCTCGAACTGGAACTGCTGAGCCGTAAAGCCGGCCAAGGCCGTCAGGTCGTGGTCGCCGAACTGGTTTTGGTAGGTAAGCGTCTGATCGGTCACCCAGTTCGTCTGGTTGGATGTGCCGGAGTTGACCAGTAGGTCCGAAGTACGGGCATAGATGCCTCCCTGCGGCCAGACGGGCACAAACAGGTAGTCATCGAAAAAGGTAAGGTCGGTTCCGAAAGAGGATCGGAAGTTTAGCTCGGGCAGCACCAGGATTTCAGCGAAGACGCTCCCGAGGAAACGGTTCTGGGAACTCTGGTTCATCTCCCGCTCTTGCATGGCCACCGGATTGTCGAGCAGACCGAACGTGATGCCGCTGCGGGGCGGCATAGGCGCGAAGTTCCCGTTTTCGTCCCGGTTGGGAATCCAGGGTTTGGCATACATTGCCGTGCGCCACGGGCTGCCGAACTCCTGGTTCGTATTCGCTCCGTTTTGCCACTGGCGCGATCCATTCAGGCGGGCCCCTATTTTGAGCCGCTTGAAAGGCTGATGATCGAGGTTGGCGCGAAGGGAGATGCGTTGCAGATCGGTGTTGATGAGAATGCCCTCCCGATTCGTGTAGGCTCCGGAGATGGCGAACAGGGTCTGCGCCGTTCCACCCTCTACGGAGAGGGAATACTCCTGCATAAGCGCCGGCCGCAGCATAAGGTCGACCCAATCGTTGTCGGGCAGTCCGGTCGGATAGCCCGGAGCCTGGAACTCCAGCGGAACGGGCAACTTGCTGTTGTTGTGCGCCGTCACGAATATTTCCTTCATCTCGGGTCCGGTAAGCATATCCGGCGTTTTCGCCGCTCGTTGAACCCCGATGTCGGAGGAGAATCGGATGCGCGTGCGCCCCTCGCCTCCCTGCCGGGTAGTGATAAGGACGACGCCGTTCGAGGCGCGCGCCCCATAGATGGCTGTGGCGGAAGCATCCTTGAGCACCTCTATGGACTCGAAGTCGTCCGGGTTTAAGGTTTCCAGGGCTCCGGCGGCCAGCGGAACGCCGTCAACGACGTAGAGTGGTTGCGAAGCGCCGGTGGAGGAAACGCCGCGAACGAATACACTGAAGTTGCCGCCGAGCTCGCCGCTATTCTGACGCACCTGGACGCCCGGGGTGCGGCCTTGCAAGGCTTGCTCGAGCGAAACCAGTGGAGCGCTCTGAATAGCCTCTGCATTGACGGATGTAACGGCGCCCGTCAGGTCGCGGCGGCGCTGAGTGCCATAGCCGACTACGACGACCTCATCCAGACCGGCGATGTCCTCATCGAGTCTGAAATCCAGTGCGGTATCCTGGCCGGCTGCAACGGGAACCTCCTCGACGGTTTGCGAGAGGAAGCCGATGAAGCTGGCCTGCACATCGTAGACGCCCGGCGCGAGGCCTTCGATACGGTAAGCGCCGTCCAGATCGGTAGCCGCTCCCGTGGCCCGACCGACGATGACGACGTTCACGCCGGGCAACCCTTTACCGGTCGCTGCGTCGGTTACCTTGCCGCTAACGGCGCCGCTTTGCTGCGCAAAGCCCACCTCAGGAAGGAGAAGCATGAACCCTGCGACGAGCCATCCAAATTTGAGGGTAGAAGTCATTGTGCTGCCGGCTATGAAGCCCTGGTGGTCATATTGTTGTCAAAGGAGCCGACGGTTGGCCTCCGGAACGTTACATTTGGCCTCACTCAACACCTGACAAGTGTATTTAGAAGGCAAGGCCGAGTGTAAAACGGTGTACGTTGGCGAAAACGCCGAAGTCGGAATAGGCATAATCCACTTTCAGGTTTGTGGAACCCAGCCCATAGTTGATACCAGCGCCGGCTGAAAAGCTTTGCTGGTCGTGGTTCATCACATAACCTGCTCGTAGCGCGACCAGGTTGTCGAACCAGTATTCGCCGCCGAGATGGATCTGTTCGGTGTTGTCGCGGGGATGAATACCTTCCACGCTGACAGTCAGGCTCTGGCCGGATACGTTGAAAGCGGAGAAAACATTCATCGCCATGCCGACTCGGAAGGTGAGCGGCATTTCGAATGATTCTCGCACGTAGGTCATATCTCGCGCGAAATGCTGGATGCTCATGGCAAAGCGAAGGTCCTGTATACCCACGTAGTAAAGGGTTCCGAAATCGACGGCGACGTCTCCAGCCGTATTTTTAACCTTGGTTTCCCCCGCTTCGCTTTCGAAATAGTTGCTTCCGAGCTGCTGGTGAACGTACTTCACGTGAGCGCCGATGGAAAACCGGTCGGTAAAACTGCGGCTGTATGCAAGGCCTGTAGCCATTTCCGTGACGCCCAGTTTTTCGCCTCCGAACCGGCGGCCGCCTCTGTACCCGTGCTCGCCGTTCGAAGGGTCAACCTCGGTGCGGTATATGTCGCCGTAATTCATCGTGATGAAGCTGAGGCCGAAAGTCCCCGCCGATCCCACGTTCCAGGCTGCCGCGACGGCCTCGTGGGAGATGTCGGCAATCCACTGGGTATGTGAGAAAGCCACATCGCGGCCTTCCAGGCGGGCCAGACCCGCCGGATTCCAGAAAATGGCATTGGCATCCTGCCCGATTGCCGTATAGCTGCCCCCCATGGCAACGGCTCTCGCGCCTACTTCTATCTTCAGGAACTGCATACCGGCCTGAGCGACCTTGTCCATGGAATCCTGTCCGTATGCCGGCGCGAAGGCCGACAGGAGCAGTACGATCAGCGAGGTTATGTGCGCACTGTAAATCATTGGATGGCCCCTGATGTGTTTAAGGTTGTTCCGCCTGGCGCCTGTGCGTTTCAATCAGCGAATGATGATAAACTTGCCGGTCGTCTGCTCTCCCGTCGGGCTTCCGCTTTCATCCCTGGCTACGATGTGATAGATATAGATGCCACTTGCCACGTACTGGTTGGAGCGGGTAACCTGGTCCCAGCTTTCTTCACCGGATCCGGAAGTATGCTCAATCGTCTTTACCAGATCGCCCGCTACCGTGTAAATGTTAATCGTACAGAAAGGGCTCAGGTTAGCGAAAAGGATCTTGTTGTCTTCGCCCGGAAACCGTTGGGCGTTCCAGTGGAAGGGATTGGGAACGACATCGACCATGTCCAGACTGTTCTCGGCTTCCTTGAGGCGATAGGCGGGTCGGGTGGTCATCGCCAGGAACGGACTGCTCTCCAGCTTCTGTCCCGGGAATAGGCCCCATGTATTCTGGGTACCGTTATCGTACGCAGTGATGTAGTAGTAGTAAGCTGTTCCACGTACGGTGTTTACATCCTCATATCGATGGTCCCTGCCTTCGTAGACCAGTTCCCAGTATTCCAGACCTTGATCGTATCGGCCCGTAGCCCGGTATAGCCGGTAGCCTTCAAAATCGAGGGCTCCAGTGTCCGGATCAGGCTCTGTTTCGGGCTCGTTGCCCCATGTGACGATGATTTTTCCACCGCTGGACTGTACGTTCAGCGAGGGCGGCATGGGTGGGTCCGGAGCGTTGAAGTCATGCTCTACGAGCCACTTGGCTCTCCACGCCGTCTGGTGGATTGAATCCACACCGGTCGAAAGCAAGGCGATTTTTGCGTTTCGGCCCGTGAAGGTTTCGCCGGTGGTGGGGTTAGTCCATGTGAAGCCGCTGAGATTGCCCGACTGCTCCGCGGCTTTATAGGCCGCTCCATACTCTGCTGTCTTTTTGAACGAGAGGCCGTTGACGACCTCTGCGTGAACAATGCGCACCGACTCGCCCGGCGCCATCTGGTACGGACCGTAAGCAAAGTGAAGATTGGCTTGGCGTTCTTCGGCCAACCCGGTATTCAAGATGCCCAGTTCCTTCGGACTGGGCCGGTGGCCCATGGTCATGAAATCGTACATCTTGTCGATGCCGTTGGTCGCTTTTGAGGTAGAGGGCGTCGCCGTAAAGCCGACCCACCGGGCGGAGACCGGCTGGGCCGGGTCATCCACCTTCTCGGTCGTGCTTTTATCTGCGTATAGCGCTGCGATTCCGACGTACTGCGGCGAAAGCCACTGGCCGGTGGCGGGGTGCGGATTGCCGTAGTCGTCTTTTCCCGGCGTGCGCTCGGTTTCGTCGGCATCCCAGGCATAGAATACCTTGAGCGAGTCGGCGGAGCGGTCACCGGCGACCCACCGGTGATAGTTCTCGCCGTAGTACTCCATGTATTCGCTGCCCCACCATATCGGAATGCCGACCGCGCGAGAGCCTTCCTTGCTGATGATGGGGCGGATGCTCGTATCGAAGTACACATCTTGCAGACGCTGTCCCAGGAGTTCAATCTCGGGGTCGGAGTCCGTATTGCCGGTATTCGTGAAGACGGTCTCGACGAGGATCAGGTCTCGGAAATTCTGGTTTTGATAAGCATACGTGCGGCGTTTGAGATCGACGCCGATGCTGGTGCGCGTGACATTTTCGATCACTTCATCCGAGGGGATACTCGGGTCGAGCGCATCGCCGTTGCTTTCCGGGAAGGGCGGCGTCGTCTGGAACCCGTCCACCACGACGGTAGGAGGCTCCCGCCGGCTCAATTTTTTGATGTACAGTGGTATGCCGATATTTTCCGGATCGGAATACCAGAACCCCAGTTCGGAGACATATTTGTTGTAGGTGGCGCCCTCGGCGTTCGTCCAGTTTTTTGCGCCAATCCAGTAGGAAGCTCCACCGCCCACTTGCGGGCCGTCGAAGTTCAACCCCTGCCAGGGTTTGGCCGTGTTCCGATTGGCAGGCCATAACATGACGTAGGCGTGAGGAATTTCGTTAACGAGATTCCATGTTCGCGCCGAGTGATCGTAAAAGGTATCCCAGAGGTTTCCGATACGATGCATCCGGAACTCTTGGGCTTGCGCTACGAAAGTCGTGGCGGCAGATGCCATCAGGAACAGAAGAAGGGACAAAAGTCCTGTTCGAGTACGCATAATCGTTGCCTGTGCTGGTGGCTTTACAATGGCCGTAGGTGTGATCCTGTAGGGAAAAATCCGACTAGAAATTGGCTCGTATCCCGAACCGGACGCTCCTTGGATTGAAGAACAGCAGGTGCGGTGCACGGATATCGAGCGCCAGATAGTCCTTGTCGTATATGCCGACTTTATCGTTGCCCTTCTGGTCGCCTTCGTACCAGGGAAGCTTCAGCGACTGCAGATATTCCTGCCATTCGGAGCCGTGGAACGCCCATCGGCGCAGGTATTTCTGGTTGAACAGGTTGTTTACCGTAGCGAAGAACTCCATCTTCATTCCGCCGGCGGGGAGGAAGTCCTTCGAGATCCGAAGGGTGGTATTGGAGTAGTCCACCCACTGCATGTTGTTGCGCTCCTCCGGGTCCTTGGGCTCCCAGGTGAACCGCCCGCCTTCCTGCCAGGAGTAGAGCAGGTTGACGGCCCAACCGCCGAACGGCCGCAGATTGCCCCATTTTTTACCCCACTCGGGCGGCGTATGCAGGTCGATGCTTGCCCGCAACGTCGGCTGCGGAACGCTCTTGAATTGTTGCGCTCCTTCCACCTGAGCCTTGATGCGCGGGTCCTCGTAGTAGTTGGCGAAACCGACGAATCCGTTCTTGACGAGCACGTAATTGTAATTGAGCCACCCCCAGAAAAACCGACCGTACTTCTTCTCAGCCCGGATCTCGAAACCCTTGATGTCTTCGTAGTTCTTGTTCTCGTAGGTCTGGTAGCTGACGCTGTAATCCCGGTTGTGGTAGCCTACCAGGCCGGGCTGATTCGTGACGTCCTTATAGTACCCGGCTACATGGAGCAGAATCTCGTCGAACAGGTTCTGGTCGTACCCCACCTCGTACGCCACCGTGCGCGGCATGACCAGGTCCGGGTTGCCTAGGCGCGATATACGCCGTGTCCCCTGGTCGCCCTGTTGGAACGCAAACAGGGCTTCATTCCCCGGCATCGAGTAAAAGTGGCCGTAGTTGAAGAAGAACTTCGTGTTCTCGCTGATCGGAAACGACACGCCGAGGCGTGGGCTGAAGGCCAGGTGATGTTTGGCCGGCTCTGTCGGAGCTTCATCGATCCGCTCGACATTTTTGGCAGCGAAATACGGAGAAAAGCGATCTACAGTGTACCAGTCAACGTTTGCGTTGGTGTAATCCATCCGCACGCCCACATTGGCAACCATTCCTTCCCACTCGATTTTGTCCTGTATGTACGCACCAGCGCGTACCGGCTCTCGGAGCCAGCGGTACCACATCACCTCGTCGTTGTGCCACGGCTTATCCAGCCCCGATTCCTCGTCGAGGCGGTTGAGCGTAAGCTCGAAGCCGCTTTTGATCTGGTTGTGTATGTCGATTTGGGATGTCAGTGCCCCTTCGAACTTATAGGTTGTCGTACGGGAGTTGTCCCGCGCCGCCCCGCCCTGCCCGATGAAGTAGTACCCGATCTGGTCCCTCTCCACACTCGGGTACCAGCCGAAGGGCGCTTCATTGGCAAACTGGCCGGGATAGTATTCAAAACGCGCCGTCGTATCCCGCTCGGCCTGACGGTACACATTGTCTTTGCGGAAGAAGCGCTGCGCCTTCAGGGTATAGAAGGTGGAGTTTCCCAGTGTGTGCGTGAAGCTCATGCCCAGCAGACTGGTGCTCAGGTCGCTGAGCGCGTTGTACCCCATGCTGTACAGGTACTGGGCAGGCTCCCAGCCGGGGACATCCATCGGACCGGCATCGTTGCGTTGCCCCGGGCGCGCCAAACCGTCACGGAGCGTATTGAGCGTGTTATAAAGGCCAAATACGGAAAGATTGATCGAAGGCGTAATCCGACTAGAGAGCTTGAGTTGGACGTTTTGATCCGTCACGCCGTCTCGCTCCAGGGCCAGTGGAATGACGTACGTCTCGTAATTGCGCCGGTAGGAGAGAAAGAAGCTGGTAGGCAACACGTTAGCGAGGAGGGGTACAGGCCCCGACAAGCTTCCTTCGGCCAGGTAATCGGGTTTGTTTGCATATTCCACGGGCCGGTGCTGCCATTCCCAGAGCGCCTTTGCCTGCTCGGGAGATTGCCCGGTTCCTTTGACCAGTTTGTTCCAGCCGGCGAAGTATTCATTACCCTCAATACTGTTGTCGCCGGCGTAGATCTGCCAGTCTCTTTCCCAGTATTTTTCGCCGAAGTGTTTCTGGGTCGGCGGCCGAACCCGAAAGTCGATCGAGCCTGAATATTTGTTCACCGTACCATCCTTCGTCGTGATGTTGAGCATCCCGGACCGGATGTTGCCGTACTCGGCGTTGAAGCCGCCCGTCAGAATCTCTACTTCCTGAATCGAGTTGAGATTGAGTGTAAAGACAGGGGTATTCCGCCGCTCGTCCACCAGGTCGAAGCCGTCAACCATGAGGCGTGTCTGCCCCTGACCGCCTCCTCTGATCACCATATTCTCGATGCCCGCCTGCATATTGAGAAGGTCTTCCAGGCTCTGAACCGGCTGGCTCTCGATGTGCGTTTCCGCGTCGAGTACTTGCTGACTCTGGGATACGTCGGGAGGCACGATGGGGCGCTCGGCCGTAACGGTTATCTCTTCGCCCTCGAAAACCGCCGGCTGAAGAGAGAAATCGAGCGTCGTAGTTCGGTTGCTCACTACGCGCACTTCTTGCTGTATCACCGTCGAGAACCCGATGATGGAAGCCGCAAGGGTGTACGATCCCGGAGGAACATTGATGATGAAGTAGTTGCCCTCCAGGTCCGCCGCAGCGCCCTGTGTTGTTTCCTGTATGACGACATTTGCCCCGGGCAAGGGCTCTCCGGTTTCGGCATCGATGATTTTGCCGCTGATTTTGCCGCTAGACTGAGCCTGGCCCTGCATCGGAAGAAAAAGCATCAGGCAGGCAGCGAGTAATCCGACTTTCTGCTTGTGGTTCATGACGCTATTGATGCCTCCCGTTTACCGCTGGATTAGGATGATTGATTGCTTTATCGAACACCATTGGAATATCCCAGCACGATGCAGGCCGTAACGAGGATCGCCACGCCGGCCGTCATCAATCGCAACGCCTGCGGAGCGCCCTTCCACTCGCCCGCACGGACCGCCCACACATTGCTAATGATGAGCGCCAATCCCAGCAACATCGGCCAACCGACCACCGGCCCCAGGGCGCCCATGAGCGCCGCACCCTGCCCGTAGACGCCGAGAGCGGCAAACCAGAACAGACCCGTTGCCACCGCCCAGCCATATGCTTTTCCGGATCGTGAAGCCTGGAATGTGCCCCATGAGCGGTGCTTCACGAGCCGGGCCACAGCATACCCGGCGTTCATGATAAACGCTCCGAGGAGCACGACCACCCAGGCGGCCAGACTGGCATTCCGGATGATGGCGCCTTGATTTACCGCCGCGTCCGCTACCGGAGCGGCGTCGGCGAACCCGACGTTGAGCAGGGCGGAGAGCACACCTGAAACCACCGCAACCCCTAAACCGACCCGAAAAGCCCGTCCGGATTTGAGGCCGCCTTCCGCTTTCTCGTGCTCCTGTTGTACCCGGTCGCGCTGCACGCCGGCATAGGCGCTAACGGCTACCCCGACGAGCAGCAGGCATACGCCTGCCAGGATATACACCAACGCCGGGTGGGAAGAAGCATTGGGTATCTGCATGAGCGGCAGCAGCGAGCCAACGGCCGCAGCCAAGCCCATCACGACCCCGTACGTGATCGAAACCCCGACTTGATTAACACTCACTCCGAACAAGATCCCTCCGATTCCCCAGAGAAACCCGAAGTACATGCCCCTTAAAACCGCTTCCAATGGAGCGGAAGCAATACTCGTCCACAGGTCAGGTACCGCCAGGGCCGCCCACACCACCGGAAAGGCGATCATGGCGACAACCGAATAAACGAGCCACCACGCCTCCCAGGAGAGCGGTTTGGTGTACTTCATACCCAGCCCGAACGTGCCCTGGAAAAAGCTTGCGAAAAGCACTAAGGCAAACGGAAGAAAAATATCCGACATAGGATCACCCCCGGCGTTCGGAAAGTCGAAAAAGACGCCACTTATGTGCCTGAAAGCAGCATTTGGCCACGTTTTAGACCGTGTTACCGTCCCCGTGTAAACGTATAAATATTCATGATTATGCCACTGTTGACTATTTAACACGACAAAAACCTATTTTCACGCCCTATTTTATCCAATAATGGCACTATTTTGATGTTATACGATTCAGAAACTCACTAGCACTATATTGATGCGCAAGAGGCACAATAAAAGCAGAAGTGGAGGCAGCCATGCGTCTGTTGTACAGGAAGATCAACCCGTCCTCAGAGCGGTCCCTTTCTATTCGGCGAGAGACGGTTCCTTGTTTGGACGAAGCGTGGCATTTTCACGAGGAGTGTGAACTGATTCTGATCGTGCGAGGCCATGGCAGGCGTTTCGTCGGTGATAGTATCAGCGATTTTACGGAGGGCGAACTGGCCTTCATCGGGCCTAACCTGCCGCACCTGTGGCGCAACGATTCCCTGTACCAGCGTGCTGCTTCGGAGCCGGCCAATGGGCAAGCGGCTCCCGTCGAAGTCGTCATCGTTCAGTTCCGGGAGCAGTTTCTCGGCGAGTCGTTCTTCCGGATTCCGGACATGTATCCTATAAAAGATCTTTTCGAGCGTTCCGCCTTCGGCTTACAGATTACCGGACAGACCCGATCGAGGCTGGCCAAACAGATTGCCGCACTGCCAGACCTTCGCCCGTTCGATCAAATCATCGAACTGCTAAAAGTCCTCTATGATATGTCCGTCTCGGGGGACCGCCGTCAAATTGCCAGCAGGGGCTATACAGGAAGCTACGATGAATCGGACTGCGTACGCATGAACGGCGTGACGGCTTACCTTATGGATCATTTTCAGGAGGAAATCAGCCTGAACGATGTGGCAGACGTGGTAAGCCTCAGTCCAAGCACCCTTAGCCGCTATGTGAAGCAACGGACGGGTAAAACGTTCTCGACCCTGCTCAACGAAGTTCGTCTCGGTCATGCCTGCAAGCTGCTCATCCGAAGCGACCTGTCCGTTGCCGAAATTGCATACGCATGCGGCTATCGTTCGCTCACCAACTTCAACCGGCAGTTCCGATACGTGAAGCGGATGAGTCCCTCCTCGTTTCGCCGCGAGCACCAGATAGTGAAGTAACCGGGCTGCTACCGAGCACATTATTCCACTTGCGAGCACACCTCACCGCCGATGCCGCCGCTCTTGCTGTTCGTGCTCTCCATCGCCGTACTTCTGACGGCCATTATTTATCTGCGCGTCCATCCATTCCTGTCTCTGATCCTCACGGGCCTCTTCCTGGGCATTGCGGCCGAAATGCCTGCGGAACATGTCGTGGAAAGCCTCTTGCAAGGTTTCGCCGACACGCTCAAATGGATCGGGATTGTGATGGTACTCGGCACGGTCATCGGGGAGATTCTGAGCGAAACCGGCGGAGCTCTTCGTATTTCCGATTTCATCATCCGGAAGGTAGGATCCCACCGACTGCCGGTAGCTATGGCCATTACGGGATACGTCGTTGCCATCCCGGTCTTTGTAGATGTAGCCTACATCATGCTGCGCCCGATCACCGAATCGCTCGCTCGCGAGAGCAGACGCCGCATCCTCATGGTCGGGCTTTCACTGGTGGCCGGCCTTACGGCTACCCATGCCTTGATACCGCCCACGCCGGGCCCGCTGGCCGTGGCCGGAATTCTGAAGGCCGATCTCGGACGACTCATCCTGTTAAATGGAACCGTAGCGCTATGCGCCCTGGCTGCCGGGCTCATGTGGGCGGTTACGTATTGCAGAAGGGTTTCCGTACCCTTCGATGAGATGGCTGGCCGGCACGATGCGACCGTCGAACTCCTGCCTGAAAAGCAACATGCCAGGATATCGACAGGGCTTTCGTTTGCCTCCATACTGGCGCCCCTGATCCTCATGGCGCTGGCCTCGGCATGGAACGCTTCGCGCGGGGGCAGGATTGCTGCGGTGCTGACATTTCTGGGAACACCTGTAGTGGCGCTGCTTATCGGAGTGGCTATTGCCGTGCTCCTGTTAGGTCCCCACGAGCGCATGAGCCGCTTAAGCGCTCTCGTAGATCGCTCCATCGAGAAGGCGGCCGTGGTTATCCTTATCACGGGCGCGGGCGGCGCCTTCGGCCGGATTATCCTGGACGCCGAGCTTGCCGGGCCTATTGCTTCGATTGTTCAAGAATCCGGAGTTCCGGCCGCGTTGCTGCCTTTTCTGCTTGCCATGGTATTTACAACGGCTACGGGCTCGCTGACGATCTCGATGGTTACGACGGCCTCGCTCATACTGCCGATGCTGAGCCGGCTGGGCCTCTCAGCCGAGATCGCAGCTGCTATGATCGGGGCCGGCGCACTTGGGGTCATTCATGCTAATAGCAGCTTTTTCTGGCTTTTGAGCCGTATGCACGAAATACCTACCGCAGCCCTCTACCGAACGTTTGTCGTTCAATCCTTCCTGATGGCGCTGGGAGGCGGACTGGGGGCATACGTTCTGTACCTGTTGGGCATTGGGTAAAGCAAAATCTGGACTGGTTTGATCGTACATCGAGAAAGCAATTGCCGCCGTATAAAACGCAAGGGCCATATCATCCTCTTACCCCGCTTTCTTCATAGCCGCCCCGAGCGCCGCCAGTTGGTCCGCCCGCTCATTCCACGGGTCCCCGCTGTGCGCATCGACTTTGACCCACAGAATGCGCACGCCGCTGCTTTTTACTTTCTTGACGTACGCCTGCGTCGTGGGGGTGTTCGCCTTCCAGGC
Source organism: uncultured bacterium (assembly GCA_965365445.1). Lineage (GTDB taxonomy): Bacteria > Bacteroidota > Rhodothermia > Rhodothermales > DASSAV01 > CBDUBS01. Next base: position 15,825 of record CBDUBS010000064.1, read on the forward strand.
GCCCCGGGCCCAGGCTGCCGTGCCCTCCAGGTCGTGGTAGATCGTGATCCGCTTGATGCCGCGCCGGTTGCACTCATAGAGCAACTTTGTTACGGCCCGCAGTTCGGCGGACACGTTCCGGCTCTCCATCTGCTCGACCCTTCCGGAGAATTCTTCCACCAAGGTGTCGTCCTTCAGCAATACGATGCCGTAGCCCCCGCGCGGCACACGCTGCCCGATGCAGCATCCGTCGACGTAGGCCGCGTATCCCGGCCCACCGGGTTGAGCGGCTCCGCAAGCCGGCATCTCGGCGAGCACCCGGCGAGCCGGGCCCGTCTTCCCCTCCCAGCACAACGTCAGGGGGAGAACGAACTCCTTGTCCTTCACCTCGTGGTATTTGGCGTGCAGCCCCTGCTTCGTGCTGTAGAAGATCACTACGTCTCCGATTCGGCGTTCGCCCAGAGCGGCCGAGACCTTGATCGACCACTCCCGCAGGCTTTGCTTGGCCACGGCGGCCGTAAACCCTGCCTCGGTCAAACGAGCGGCGTATTCACCCGCTTTCCTCTCCAGTACAGTACCTGTTTCCATGTCCATCACTCTTTTTTGTGGAAGGCATCCGGGCGTTTTTCCCGGCGACCGCATGATAACTCGGGTTTCTGCCGGCACAAAAAAAGAGCGCGGCTGCGAAACACAAAAAAGCGCGCCAGCCGCCGCCATCTTACTCCGGATACGATGGCGCCCGAGTCGCTTCCTGATCCGTCCGGGAAAAGCGATGTATATTCCATCGGGCCTGGAGTGAACAGCCTCTGCCTGCTCCGATACCCACGCCGCCGTCTCGCGGGTATGCCCGTACGGCGCGTCGGCCTCGAATACTCTGCTCGGTCGGCGCAGCTTACGGCCGCACGAACCGGCAGCAGGGAGAGCCAGGCGGCCCTCCCCTGCTCCGGCCTTCTCCCTCCGCTGGCCGTCACCGGCTCTACAGACGCACCAGGCCGGCGTCCTCCACCGCTACACGGATGGCCGGTTTGTTGATGATGCTGCCCGCTTCATCGGTCTCCACAAACACGGTGGTCTCTCCGAGCAGACCCTGTCCGATGCCGAAGAGCCCGGCCGCCATGCGGAAGGCGCGCCTGCAGGCCTCGCCGATCTCGCCCGGGCCGCCGAAACCGTCGCGGTAGGCTTCGAACAGGCTCAGGCGGCACCAGACGCCGCTCGGACCCAGGTGCTCGTAGGCGAGGTTCCAGTGGGCAGGGCCCGCTTCCCGGTCCAGGCGCGCCTGGAGGGCCGCCTCCGAGACGACCACGGTAGCCGTGCCGTAGCTCTGATCCCTGTCCACCCGAACGTCGATCAGTTCGACATCCTCGAAGCGGAACTTCTGCCGGAGCCGGCTCCAGGCGTCCATACCCTGCTGCTCCGACAGCGCCTGGCGCACGAGCGCGCCGAGGCGTTCGAGTTCATTGCCGTGGAAGGTGCCGCGCGCCGAGCGGGCCGTCTCACGGGCTCCTTCGCTCACGCGGGCCATGTCGGCCGCGAGCAAGCTGTAGAGCTCCGACTGGTCGAAGTACGTGCCGAGCACGGGCAGCCAGAGGTCGCCGGAGAGCGTGCGAAGCTCCGTTACGTCGAGCAACTCAAACACGGCCAGCGTTTGCGCGTGCAGGTCAAGCGCGGCCCGGAGGCGATCGGGGTAGGCTTCTTTCTCGGGGGTGGCTTTTTTATTGGACATGGGTCCTCCATAGGGTGTGTGAATGCGAGGCCCGGAGTGAACCTCTCATCCCTATGGTGCACGGAAACCCGTGGAAATTGCGCCTCGCCTTCGAACGACCCGAGTTACGTATGTTGCTAATAATGAGAATCATGTCTCGCGCGAGACATGATAGACCAAAGGCCGGCCGCCGGGCCTGTATTACGTCGTCCATGCTTGGAAAGTGCGAAGGAAGCAGGGGTTTTCACAGTCCGTCGTTTCTCTTTGGGGCTACCCGGCGCACGGCCGATTCAAGGCAGCGTTCGACGGTGCGCTTCCTACATGGGGGACGGTTTCGGGCGTTCACTTCATCCAGTATGCGCTGCGCCTCACCGGCATCCCAACCGGCGTTATCGAGGAGGAAACAGGCCAGGCAGAACAGCAAATCGTTACGGCCTGCGTGGCCCGGCCACCAGGACTCACCCTGGGCGCACCCCTCCAACATGCGACGGGCATAGGCGGACTTCTTGGAGTTGCCCCGCTTCAGTGGACGGCTACTGGCTTGGGTAGTGCAGTCTCCGC
>CBDUBS010000065.1:0-18016 GCA_965365445.1 uncultured bacterium
AGATGATACAATGGAATACGATGTTATCCTTGCCGATAAAGTGAATAAGGCGCGTCTCGGGATCCTTCCAATATTTTTCCCAATCATCGGGCCTCAGTTCTTTCGTAGCCGAGATATATCCGATAGGGGCGTCGAACCAGACGTAAATTACCTTCCCCGTGGCGTCCACGCCGGCGGCCCGGGCTACATCGGGCGGAACGGGAACGCCCCAGGGCACGTCTCGTGTGATCGCCCGGTCGCGCAGGCCGTCGCTGAGCCAGCTCTTGATCTGGCCGAGTACATTTGGTTTCCAATCGGTGTGCCGGGCGAGCCAGGACTCCAGGGCGGGCTGAAAGCGCCCAAGTGGAAGGTACCAGTGCGTCGTTTCCCTCAGTACGGGCGTAGCATCCGTGAGCGCACTTCGGGGTTCGATCAGTTCGAGCGGGCTGAGCGTCGAGCCGCACCGCTCACACTGATCGCCGTAGGCATCCTCGTAGGAGCACACCGGGCACGTTCCCCGGACGAACCGATCCGCGAGAAACATCCCGGCTTCTGGATCGAACAACTGCTCCTCGCTTTTCAACTCGAAAGCCTGCTGCTCAGAAAGACGCCGGAAAAAATCCTGCGAGGTTTCGGCGTGCGTCTCCGACGTGGTGCGGCCGTAGTAATCGAAGCTCATTCCGAAGCGGGCGAAGCTGTCCCGGATCATCGGGTGGTATGTGTCTACGATGTCCCGGGGGCTGATTCCCTGGGCATGGGCGCGCATCAGGATGGCCACACCCAGTTCATCCGAGCCGCATATGTACAGTACGTCGCGCCCCTTGAGGCGTTGGTAACGGCAGAACAAATCCCCCGGCAGGTAGGCTCCGGCCAGATGCCCGATGTGCACCGGACCGTTCGCATACGGCAGCGCCGATGTAACCAGGATCCGCTTGTACGTGGATGGTTGCTTCATGTGAAAAGTCGAGTAACGTGTATCCTGAAGAGAATTGAACCGTCGCTCCGGGTGGTGCGGCCGAAGCACGCTAAAGTACGAACGGAGGCGCTTCATGTTCACTACCCCATGATACGCGCCCGATGGGTGGCCTTTCCGTGAATCCGGGGGCGATTCTTCCGAATTACCCGTGAGGTTCGTATCGTATCCCCTTCAGTCGAATCCGACCCTTCCTTCAAAGCGCGTACCCTATGAACTTCGAGCCGCGCCAAGCCGAAACCACGCGAACTACCAACGAAACCAGCGTTGCCGTCAAAATCAATCTGGACGGGACGGGGTCGGCAGACAACCGTACAGGGGTAGGGTTTCTCGATCACATGCTGGATCTGTTCGCCCGGCACGGGGGGTTCGACCTCGAAGTGTCGTGCGACGGCGACCTCGCGGTTGACGACCATCATACCGTGGAAGACGTCGGAATTACCATCGGCCAGGCGTTCAGAACGGCTCTGGGCGACAAACGATACGTCAACCGCTACGGTGAAGCGCACGTACCCATGGACGAAGTACTGGCGCGTTCGGTGGTCGATCTTTCAGGTCGATTCTATCTCGTTTTCGACGCCTCGTTCGACCGCGAGCGCGTAGGCGATTTATCTACCGACATGGTGCGGCACTTCTGGTACTCGTTCGCGGAGCAAGCGGCATGCAATCTGCATCTTGCGGTTCTGCACGGCGAGAATGACCACCACCGGATAGAGGCCATTTTCAAGGCGGCCGCCCGGGCGCTCCGGATGGCCGTCCGGCGTGCGGCCGGCAACGATCCGCTGCCGTCAACCAAGGGCAGTCTGTAGCCGTACATCCCTTACCCCAATACCCTGAGAATACACGTGCTAAGTCAGCAACACATAGCCGTCATCGGCGCGGGAAACATCGGACGGGCATTGATCGGAGGCCTCGTTTCCGGCAAAAAAGTCGGCGCCGGGCAGATACATGCCACCCGGCGCAACGCATCGCTCATGGAGGACTTGCGCGAGCAGTTTCCGGGTATCGCGACCGGCGAGGACAACCCCGCTGCGGTAAAGGAGGCTACGGTTGTGGTGCTGGCCGTAAAACCCCAGAATGCTCCGGCGGTTCTTCAGGAGATTCAAGGTTCCCTGCGGCCGGATACCCTGTTCGTATCCGTACTGGCCGGTGTTACCACCGAGGCACTGGTCCGCCATCTCGGGCAGCCGCTGCCGGTCGTCCGGACCATGCCCAACACCCCGATGCTCGTGGATGAAGGCGCAACGGCGCTGGCCGCCGGACGCTATGCCACCGATCAGCATTTGCAAATGGTTCGGGAGATGTTCGAAGCCGTTGGGCGCGTCGAGATCGTACCGGAGTACCTATTAGACGCCGTTACCGGTTTATCTGGAAGCGGTCCGGCGTACGTATATATGTTCATCGAGGCGCTGACCGATGCGGGTGTGAAGCAGGGCATCCCGAGGCCAATCGCGGCACGCCTGGCGGCGCAAACCGTGTACGGAGCCGCCAAGCTCGTACAAACCACCGGAAAGCATCCGGCTATTCTGCGAGACGAGGTAACCACGCCCGGAGGTACGGCTATCGCGGCGGTAGCCGAACTCGAAAGCCACGGGTTGCGCACCATGCTGATCAATGCGGTAGCCACCGCCACGGCGCGCTCCAAAGAGCTCAGCGAACTGACCATCTGACACGCAACAAAAAGCCCGTCCGCCCATGGTAGCCTTGATCGACTACGGCATCGGAAACCTGCGCTCGATGGAGAAAGCCCTCCTGATGGTGGGGGCCGACGTGGTGCGCACCGACCGGGTCGACGATATCGAGCGAGCGGATCGGGTCGTGTTGCCGGGTGTGGGCGCGTTCGGTGCATGCGCCGCCGAAATAAGGCGTCGGGGCCTGGAACCCGCCTTACTGAATTTCATCCATTCAGACAGGCCGTTTCTCGGGGTGTGTGTAGGTATGCAATTGCTTTTCGAATGGAGCGAGGAGCTCGGCGAGCACAGCGGGTTCGGCGTGCTTCCGGGCCGGGTAGTACGGTTCGCCGGCGCCCCATTCGAACAGAGCACGGAGCGGTGTGATACGGTCGGCCCTGCCGATCCCGGCAGGGCTGCGCCGGACCGGCCGCTGAAAGTGCCGCACATGGGGTGGAATGCCGTCTCCGCGTGTAGGCCCTCCCCCCTGCTGGAAAACCTGGAACGGGATGCCTATTTCTACTTCGTTCACTCCTACCATGCCCGTCCCTCCGAACAGGCGGACGTACTGGCATTGACCCGGTATGGAGTACCGTATTCGTCCATCGTCAACCGGAACAACGTTTTCGGGGTTCAGTTTCACCCTGAAAAGAGCCAGAAAAACGGTCTACAGGTACTGCTCAACTTTTGCCGACTGTGAAACCGATCGACGTACCAGCAGGGCAGAGCCGCGGCGGCAACTGCCCTGTCGCGTGTAAAGAGATAAGCTTCCGTCGGAAAATCGCGTGGGACCCTGGGCCCGGTTAACTCATGTTATTCGTCATTCCTGCCATCGACCTCCGCGGCGGCCAGTGCGTCCGCCTCTACCAGGGCTCCTATAGCCGGGAAACGGTGTATTTCGCCGATCCGGTAAAGATGGCCAAACTGTGGCGCGTGCAGAACGCCAGGTCGCTTCATCTGGTCGATCTCGACGCCGCCCGCGGCGGATCGGAGGATCGGGCCAACAACCGGGACGTGATCTCTGCCATCTGCTCTGTGCTCGACATTCCGATACAGCTGGGCGGAGGTATCCGCACCATGCAGGACGTTGAAGAGGCCCTCGGATTGGGGGTACACCGCGTCATCATCGGTACGGCCGCCGTGCGAAACCCGGACCTCGTTTCGGAAGCCATCGAACGCTTCGGGTGTTCTCGCGTCGTGGTAGGCATCGACGCACGCGACGGCGAGGTGCGCGTACAAGGTTGGACGGAAGGCAGCGGCGTCGATGCCGTAGACCTGGCCATCGAGATGGAAAAACGGGGCTGCCGCCGGTTCGTGTATACCGACATCAGCCGAGACGGAACACTTGCCGGCCCCAACATCCAGGCCTATCGTACGCTCGGGGAGCAGTTGTCGAAAGCCCGGATTACGGCGTCGGGCGGCGTAGGGGCCTATCCGGACCTGCTCCGACTGAAGGAATTGTCGCCGTATCGTGTCGATTCCGTCATCATAGGCCGCGCCCTGTATGAGAACAGGTTTCCGTGCCAGCAGTTCTGGTGCTGGCACCGGAAAGAGGATGTGGACCTCAACCAGTTCTCCACGGCGACACGCTGTATCGAGCAGGCCTGACACGCACCGGCTTCAATAACCCTTTTCCGTATGCTGGCCAAACGAATCATCCCGTGCCTCGACGTGAACGCCGGGCGGGTTGTAAAAGGCGTCAACTTCGTGGAACTCGTCGATGCGGGAGATCCGGTGGAGCAAGCCAGGTTCTACGACGACGCCGGAGCCGACGAGCTCGTGTTTCTGGACATCACGGCCACGCACGAAAACCGCGGCATCATGCACGAGGTCGTTCGCCGCACGGCGGATCAGGTATTCATCCCCCTTACCGTGGGCGGCGGCCTGCGCACCATCGAGGACATCCGACAGATGCTGGGGGCGGGAGCCGATAAAGTATCCGTCAACTCGTCAGCCATTGCCGATCCGGATTTGATTTCTGCCGGGGCGGATTCGTTCGGATCGCAGTGCATGGTGGTGGCCGTGGATGCCAAAAGAGTGCCCGGATCGCCGCGGTGGCAGGTGTATACCCACGGCGGAAGAAAAAACACCGGTATCGACGCGCTGGAGTGGGTTCAGGAGGCGGAAGAGCGGGGCGCCGGCGAACTCCTCGTAACCTCGATGGACCGCGACGGCACCAAGGACGGCTATGATCTGGACCTCCTTCGCACCATCGGCGACCTCGTGCGTATCCCTGTAATAGCTTCGGGAGGCGCCGGCACGCTCGATCATCTCTCCGATGCAATCACGCTGGGCCACGCCGATGCCGTACTGGCGGCATCCATCTTCCATTTTCGCACGTTTACGATAGCGGAAGCCAAAGAGCATCTGAGCCGTAACGGGATCACCATCCGCCGAAGCCGGTCGAGCCATGTCGAAAACGGATAGGAATCCTGCCTTACTGCTTCGAGGGGCGGCCGTAGTATTTGCAGGCATCGGAGGGTTCATCATGGCCTGGCTGGCGTATCAGGCGGTGCGCCACCCCGAGATCCACGCCCGGCAGTTCGATGCGGAGGCGCCTCTGTGGATACCCATGCTGCTTTTCGTTCTCGTTTGTACGACGGGTGCGGTATTTCTCTTTTTGAGGGCGGCGAAACGAATGGACTCCGGCGCTCTCCCGCCAAACAACGCCTCGCCGGAAATGAAACATCCCGTGCGGGGCTCCGTAGACCGTTGAATCGTCAGGCATTGGCTCGTGGCGGCTTTGCACCCGCCGTCGATTGAAACCAGTGAAGAGGCTACGGTATGCGTAAGGTATCATCGTCCGGTAATAGCTCGTTCGTTACGGCCCTGGCGTTGATTGCGCTATTCCTGTTTGTGATCAATTTCTTGACGTTCGCCTCCGGCCTCTCGGGTCGCGGCGACACAGCCCTTGGTGAACAACGGACGCCCGAAGTCGTCGTGGCGCCACCTGCGCCCCCGGCTCCTCTCAGGGCATCGAAAACCCGGCAGGCCGCCGTACGCCGGCAGATCGAAGCGGCACAGCGTGAGATGGAGTCTGCTCGCCGGGAAATGGATCGGGCGCGCCGTACCATGGAACGCGCAATAAATGGGCCTTCGCAAACGTCGTTTCCCTCGCGAGCTCCCCTGCCTCCCCGAGCGTGGTAGACTCCAGGGCTTTTACGGATAGGCGAAAAAACCTGTCGACGTGTCGATGCATTCCGGCATCCAAGTCATGAACCAGGATAGCGCCGATAAATGCCCCGCCTGTTCGCCGCCATAGACCTGCCTCCCCATATACAGCATTTGCCGGCTGAGTTGGCGGCGCCATACATCCACGCCCGATGGGTTGCAGCGGGGCAGGCGCACCTGACGTTACGATTCATCGGCGAGGTTCATGAAACCACCTGTACGGACATAACGGAAGCGCTGGCCGGAGTCCGCGCCGAGCCCTTCGAGATGCAGCTGGCAGGGGTAGGCGTGTTTCCGAATGCACGCCTGCCCCGCGTACTATGGGCGGGCGTTGAAGCGCCTGAGAAACTGTTCCAGATGCAGTCGCGCATCGAGACGGCGCTACGGACGGTCGGCGTGCCGCCGAGCGACCAGCCGTTCCACCCGCATATCACGCTGGCGCGGCTCAAGAAACCACAGGCCGGGTCCGTCAGGCGCTTCCTCAAAGAAAAAGCCGGCCTGACCTCCCCACCAGTTCCCGTTACCGCCTTTATCCTGTACCGCAGCGACCTGTCGCCCTCCGGGGCCCGGTATGTTCCGGAAAGGCGATACACCTTACGATAAGGATCACAGCGTCGTGGGCGGCGGCGGCGGATCGCTGGCCGGAAACGACTCCCGAGAAGCTTCGTCCCGGGCCTCCTCCTCTCTTCCCTCTACGTGCCGTGTGAAAAACTCCGATACGGTCCCGGTTACCCGAAGGCAGGAGGCATAGGCTACCTTCAGCATGGGTTCATCCCGGTCGAGCCGGGCCAGGTGGTTGGCGCACTCCTCGAAAACTACGGCGCACAACCGGCCTACCGGCTGCACATGGCTGGAGCCGCGCCCGAACATCCGCGAGGCATAGTACCCCGTATCAGCGGCTTCGGAGAGGGACCTCAGCACCTGCGGGTTCGCGCTGCCTTTCGAGATGAGGTATTCAGTAGCCAGCAGGCACTGCTTGTATCCATCCAGGCACACATCCACGAGGTCATGGATGCGCGTCTCACTGGTGCGGTCGGTAGAAGTCATTCGATTGCCTCAATGGTTTGCTCATGGCGCAGAAACGATTCGCGGGCGGCGCGCCGGGCGCGCCAATCCGCATCGGCCTGTGCGCTTTTAGAAACACTTGGTACGGATGATCGTGTGAGTTTAACTCCGGCGGCGGCCCTGGTTTTCCTTAACCGGCGTCGCCTCCTCGAACGATTGTGTAATTTGGGCGAGTCGAACGCGCCTGCCTCTCGGGGAGGCGGGCACGGGGTTTGCTTTTTGAGCACTCGTATAATCGCAGTAAATTAACGAGATGAAGAAAAGGATGACTACAGCTACTGAAACGCTCAATGCGCGATTCTTTGGAAGGGTCGGATGGCTCGCTCTGGCCGCCGTCCTGTTTTGGGGACAGTCTGCCGTCCAAGCCCAATCCGGCAGCCAGGTCGTAAAACGACTCAAGACGAAGTACGACACCATCAAAACGTTGAAAGCCGACTTTTCGCAGGAAATGAAATCGGCCTACAGCTCGGGCTCGGAAACATTTGCGGGCACGCTGTTCATGCAGGGTCCGAAGTACCGGGTTGAAACCGGCGCGCAGACCATCGTAACCGATGGGAAAACAACCTGGATCTACAATCAGGCCGAGAAGCAGGTGCTGATCAACGACACCGTGCAGGATGAAAGCAGTTTTTCCATCAGCGATTTCTTCGCCACGTTTGATAAAAAGTATGTGGCTGGCAAAGCGGAATCGGTGCGGCTCAACGGAGAAAAGCACTTCAAGGTGCGCCTGACTCCACGAAACAAAGAATCGTTCTTCCAGGACGTCACGTTCTGGCTGCGCGACAAGGACAACCTGGTAACCCGGTTAGAAGTACTCGATGTAAACGATACGAAAATGACATTCTCGCTGCGCAACATTCAGTTGAATCCGTCCATCGCGGCGAACCTGTTCACCTTCAAGCCCCCGAAGAACGTGGAAGTCGTGGACCTGCGTTCATAGGACCCCGTCAATACTTGACGAACCGAAGCGAAAAAGCGAGCGGGATGCCTGTTCTTCCCGCTCGCTTCGCTATTTTGGAGGTTTCGCCTCTCTATCCGGATCATCAGATTGTCTCCACGGATCAAAGCCCTGCTGACGCAGGTGGGCAGCTTTGCCATTGCCGGTGTTCTCCTCTATCTCTCACTGCGGGGAGTGTCCCTTAAAGGCATCCTCTCGGCGCTGGAGGATGCCGACTATCGCTGGCTTCTTCCGCTGTTTGCAGCGCTCATGCTGAGCCACTGGTTGCGGGCATGGCGCTGGAAAATGCTGCTGGATGCCTTACCCGATGTGAGGGATCGTCCGACCGGAGTATCAACGAAACTGGCCTTCTACTCGGTGCTCATCGGTTACATGGTCAACTACGCGGCTCCCCGACTCGGCGAGGTGGCCCGTTCGGCCAATCTGGCTACCCGCGCGCGCGTGTCCTTCAGCCGGGTGCTGGGTACGGTAGTCGTGGAACGCATCCTGGACGTCGTCGTCCTTGCAGCGGGCTTACTGAGTGTCGTTTTTTTACTCCGGCGTCAGTTGCGGCTACTCGGGGAGTTGTTTGTCGATCCGCTGACGGAGCAACTCGGAAGGATTCCCGCTTTCGGATTGCTGTTTTTGATCGGCCTGGTATCCCTGTTGCTGGTTATGCTTTACCGCCGGCTGGTACGGAGCGACTCCCGCATAAAGCGATTCTGGTCGGGGCGGGTTCAGCCGGTCCTGAGCCACTTTGGTGAAGGGCTGTCTACCCTGCTGCGAACCGACCGACGACCGGCCATCGTACTTAGTACGCTGGGTATCTGGTTCTGCTATCTGCTGATGGCATATCTACCCCTTGTCATGCTGGGCATTGCCCGAACGTACAACCTGAGCCTGCCGGATGCCTGGTCCATCATGCTGCTCGGCGCCATAGGGGTCGCGCTCCCTTCTCCGGGTGGGGTCGGTTCGTATCATTACATCACTATTCAAACCCTCGTGCACTTGTTCGGCACGGACGAGCAATCTGCCGCCACCTACGCCGTTCTGGCGCATGCCGCCCAATTGATTATCATGACCCTCGCCGGATTCATCAGCCTGCTCCTTCAAGGGGGAAGCTTCAAAACACTCGCTCGTCAGACGTCAGCTGCTCGCGAGAAAGAAACGGGCAACCCGGCCTGACCACGCTCAAGAATCATTCCCCGATACGCACGGCGCGCATCTGATCAGCAGGCGGCATTCGTCAGGGGAAGGGCCAACCCTCCTTGCGCCCCGCCCGGAAGCGCCGGAATGGACCTTCCCGCGAACGGAGTCGGATTGCAGTAAATGATTTAAACACAATCTAATGCTGCTGCTTGCCGGCGGCCCTATCGGCATAGAAGCAAGGACCAGTGACCGGCAGCTTTCGACCATTCGCCGTCGTGGTTTGACGGTTCAAAGTGATTTTCCTGTATGAGTGGGCACGAATTATTACCCTTGATTCGGGAAGAGGCCTGATGTAGAGGCGGCCTGTTCGACAAGTCAGAAGTCATCATCGAGGGAGAAGCCATGCAAGCGAAATTTGAATCCGATGCGAATCCACTTGTTGGCCTGATCAGTGATGAAGTATACGATACCCTTACCCAGCACAACCTGTTGAGCGACAAGGGCATTCGTGACTACCAGATAAGGCAGCAATTCAGAACGCTACGGCACCGGGACATCCCTGCATTCGACGCCATCGAATTGCTTCGGGAGGAGTATCCGTACCTGCAGTTCGATACGATCCGTAAGATCGTGTACAAGATGAACGCCCGGTAAAACGGCCCGCCTACTCAGGCGAGGCGGCTCGAAGCCTCGCCGCTGCATACAGGAAAATCCCGGCCGCAACGGAAGCGTTCAAGGACTCCGCCGGACCGGGCAACGGGATCGACACCAGGTAGTCGCAGGCTTCCCGGATTCGGGGTCGCAGTCCTTTGCCCTCGCTTCCGATCACGATGACCAGCGGCCGATCCCAGTCCATATCCCGAACCGATGTAGTTCCTTCACCGGCGGCTCCGGCAACCCAGTATCCTCTCTCCTTCAGTTGCTCGATGGCGTCGTGCAGATTGCCCGTTCGCGCAATGGGTATCCGGGCTGCCGTACCGGCGCTGGCTTTTATGGCCGCCGCATTCAGCGGGGCCATGTGATGTGGGGGCACAAGCACCCCTTCCACGCCGAAGGCGACGGCGCTGCGTAAAATGGCCCCGAAATTATGCGGGTCTTCGATCTGATCGAGCATGATCAGAAGCGGCTTTTTCGCTCGTACTTCATCCGGTCCCGGGGCGATTTGCCCGAGCAGCTCCTCCAGTCCGACGTAGCCAATCGGGGTGCGTAACGCAACGACCCCCTGGTGATTCGCGCCCCGTGCTTCCTGGTCCAGGCGATTTGCGGGGACGTACTGCACCTGAACCCCCGCCGACCGGGCGGCCGCACGTATTTCTTCCACCGCCCTTCCGGCGGTTCTGGATTGAAGAAGCACTTTTTCGATCTGTCCGTCAGGCAGGCGGAGGGCTTCCAGAACCGGTTTGCGGCCTGCGATTACGGTATGAGCGTCGGTTTCGGTTTGGCCGGGCATGATCTGGTTGGCAGTGTGTCGAGGGGGCATCAGGTGGTTGCAATCCGGCGGGCCTTCGCTTCGAGCGCGTCGATGAGGGAATCCACGTACGTCTCATGCTCCGGTTTCATCAACACGCTCCTCATGAGGCGAGCCTGTTCCGTATCGACGATGAGATCGGGCCAGGCGATCTTGAGACGGTCGCTACTTACGCGGAACAGGCTCAGAAACACCGGCTCGTCCTTATCCTGCATGGCGGTCTCGAACAGCCGGTATGAAGACCCATCGATCTGCGCGCTCGTTGCTTCGGAGAATCGGCGCCCATACGCCACGATATCCAACTCGGGTTGCAGGAAGGGCCTGAGCACATCCGACCGGGATACGCGTTCGTGCCAGGAGCGGGCCGCATGCAGGCTCGCTTCGAGCACCGGACCCAATCCCCTCTCCGGTTGCAGCGGCAGCAGTTTCAGGGTGAGCCAGAGCGCTCCTGCCGCGGCGCCGCTACGGGAGCACTCCAGGCTTATTTCGCCCAGGTGCAGTTCGCTGGAAGTAAAGTAGGTGTATGGAGAATCGTGCTTGTAAAACCGACCCACCTCCGGGTCTCTGAATAAAACGCACCCGCACCCGTAGGGCTGGAGTCCGTGCTTGTGCGGATCCACCACGACGGAGTCGCACCGGTGGATGGCTTGCAAATGGCGACGCGTCTGTTCGGAGAGCGGGGCGGTCCGGGATCGGGCCGCCAGGGTGAAGAACCCTCCGTAAGCCGCATCCACATGGATCCTGAAACCATACCGGGCAGCCAGTCCGATTGCTTCTTCGATTGGATCGACGGCCCCCAAGCCGGTAGTTCCGGCGGTCAGCACGAGCGTTCCCAGCCGACCCGAGCGGGCAAGCCCTTCCACGGCATCCAGATCGATCCGACCGGCCGGATCCGCTTCTACCGTTGTGGTATGCGCCCCCACCACCTCGCTCATGCGGGCATGCGTATAGTGCGCCTCCCGGCTGAATGCGATGCACTTATCGGGGTGGAGGCTGCGGGCCACCCAGAGCGCTTCCAGATTGGCGATGGTTCCGCTGCTCGTGAGGTGCCCGAGCGCGACGCCGGGCAGGCCGAACATATCCGCGAGCCAGACGACGACCTCCTTTTCCATCTCGGCCGTAGGCGGGCCGCCGTCGAGCGCATGGTTGTTGGGGTTGATCCGCATTGCAGCAGCATAGGCCGCCATTGCCACAGGGTGGGGCGGCTTGAGCATCTGGCCTGCGTATCGGGGGTGAAAGAAGGGGTAATTGCCCTTCAATCGGTCGGTATACTCTGCCAGTGCGGAAGCCAGGGCCGGCGGGTCAACATCGAGGGCAGGGTGAGGTTCGAACGGTCCCCATCCTTCTTCCCAACGAGTGATCCCTGCCTGAAGCGTGTCGGTTACGGCGGCCCAATCCATTTACGTATCATCCGGTCATGCCGGCAGGAGCCGCGGCCCTGCGCATTTCTGCAGTGGGCTGTTCGGGTTGCCTTCGGTGCGTCGTGATCGCCAGACCGATCACCCCTGCGAGGATAATGAGCACGGAAATGACCTCGGCCTGTGTCACCTGCATACCAAACAGGTCGAATACGTTGTTCACCCTGATCTGCTCGATGAGAAAGCGCTCGATGCCTACGAAAACCAGGTACAGGAAGAATAACCAGCCGTTTCGGAAGGGATGCTGACGTACGGCCCAGAGAACCCCGAAAAGTACCGCGGCCATGGCGAACTCATAGATCGGGGTCGGATACACACCCGGTTCGGGAATGGGTACGTTCAGGATGTTATTGGGATACGTTTCGGCCCATAACCACATGGGCAGCCAGTCCGGCTTCATACTCATGTTGCTCTCAATACCCCAGTCGCCGTCGCCGGCCAGGTGGCATCCGATGCGTCCGATGCCATAGGCGATCATCAGCGCCGGGGCCACCGCATCGCCGAATGCCCACACCTTTACGCCTTTGCTATGTACATACCAGGCAAGCGCCGCACCGGCCGCAATGAGGCCTCCATAAAACGTAAACCCGCCCGTAGAGAACAGCATACGGAGCGGATTGGCGCCGAACTCCGGCAGGTTTTCGAGGATGTGAAACAGCTTGGCGCCGAGAAACCCGGCCACGAGCGCCACGATCGTTATGGTGCCGACGAGAACGGAAGGACTGGCAAGTTCCGCCGCACTACGGCGCTTGCCCTTGGCCGGAGCGGCTACCGTGACGCCGCGAACCCGCCCCCCCGCATACATACGATCCAGTTCGAGGCGCAGCAGCCAGGCCGCCGTCAGAAAGGCCACGGCCACCATGGCGCCAAAGGAGTAGATCGGTATCGGAAACGTGAAGCCGAAGAGATCCCTGAAAAGGTCACTCAGTCGTGGATACATAGGCAGTCCCGGAAATCTTCTCGGATTTGAAGTACGAGGCGAGGTCCTGCAGCCCTACGACGGTCTCCTCCGATGCGTCCATGCGGCGGATGCGGGCCTGACCGGCAGCCAGCGCCTCATCATCCACGATGACCGTAAACACAGCTCCCTGCCGGTTGGCCTCGCGCATTTGCGCTTTCCGCGAGCGGCCCGTGAGATCGAGGGCGACCTGCAATCCGTTTTTCCGCAACGTCTGCGCCGCTACGAATGCCCAGCGGCCTGCCTCGTCGCCGAGCGCAACCAGAAACACGTCCGGCGGCTCGGCTCGGGGCAACCGCCCTGATCCGATGGCCAGAAACAGCCGCTCCATGCCGGCGGCAAACCCGACGGCAGGCACCCCGGCATCGTTCCCGAATTCCAGGGCGAGCAAATCATACCGCCCTCCGCCGGCCAGGGCGCTCTGCGCTCCGAGCAACGGGCTTTCCACTTCAAAGGCCGTGCGCGTGTAATAGTCCAGCCCCCTGACAAGGAACGGATCCTCGACGAACGGAATGCCCAGGGCCGCCAGCAGCCGTTTTACCTCTTCGTAATGCGCTTTGCTTGCCTCGTCTATGTAATCGGTCAGCAACGGGGCGTCGCGAAGGATGTCACGCTCCGCCGCCACTTTCGTATCGAGGATACGCAGGGGGTTGCTTTCAAGCCTTTTGCGGCTCGTTTCCGTAAGCCGGTGCGCGTGCGGCTCCAGGAAGGCTTGCAGCGCCGCCTTGTACCGGGGCCTGCTTTGCTCGTCGCCCACCGTGTTGACGCGCAGGCTCAACGCTTCGACCCCGAACGTTTCATACACCGCCATCATGGCGGCGATGGTTTCTACATCCGCTCGCGGGTCGGAAGCTCCGATAATCTCGCAACCGAACTGATGGAACTGCCGGTACCGTCCTTTCTGCGGCCGCTCGGCCCGAAAACAGGGGCCGATGTAGAACAACTTCTGAATGCCCCCGGCCTGATCAAGACGGTGCTCCAGATACGCTCGCATCACCGGAGCCGTCATTTCCGGACGAAGCACGTAATGCGTATCGCCGCGCTCGAAGGCGAACATCTCTTTGGAAACGATGTCGGTAAGCCGGCCGATGCCACGGGCGATGAGTTCCGTAGGCTCCAGGATGGGCGTGCGCAATTCACGAAAGCCGTACCGGGTAAGCACTTGCCGGATGACCGTCTCGACATAATGCCACGCATAGGCGCCCGGAATTTCATTCCCTTCCGTCACCGACGATTCCGGCAGAATATCGAAGGTGCCTTTTATATGCTGAAAATGGGTTCTCACAAAGACGATGGTTGTGGGCGGCAGGCCGATTATTGCTCGAGCAAATCGGACTCTCCTTCTTCAAAGACGGCAAGCACTTCCGATGCGGATCGTGCTTTCAATAACCGATCGCGGAACGCATCGCGATTCATCAGTCGGGAAATACGGCTCAGCAATTTGATGTGCTGTGATTTGGCCGCCTCGGTGCCGACGAGCAGAAACAGCAGCTGCACGGGCCGATTATCGATCGAACCGAAGTCGATCGGATGCTCCATTACGGCAAAGGCGGCTACGGTATCCTCGATGGCGGCGGTCTTGGCGTGCGGCAACCCGAGCCCTTTCCCCACTCCGGTGGACATTACCTTTTCGCGTTCGAAAACGGCCTTCCTGACGATCTCCAGATCTTTGACGGAGGGGTGGCCCTTCAGGAGATCGACGAGGTTATTTATCGCCTCTTCTTTGGTAGATCCTTCCAGCCCCACGCGAATGGTTCGCGGATGGAGTAGCTGATGAATGTCCGTCAGGCTGGTAGATTGCATGCAATGGCAGGATTGAAAAGCTCGATACGCAAAAGTACGACTCCGGCTTGACCTCCGGAATGCCTATCGAGCCCGCATTTCGTTGAACAGGCGGCGCATCGATCGCCTGCCTTGTACTCATGAACCATGTTAACGATTCATCCGTAGGAATTAAAGCCTCACCGGGCCTTCCCATCCGAAAAACGGATCAATTCGATGCCCGGAGCTATCTCTCCACCGCCTCTATTCGCCTGATCACGAAGTCGATATCGGCCGGCAAGCCGATGCTGAAATCCATTTGCTCGCCCGTAGCCGGGTGCTGAAAGCCGAGCAGGTACGCATGAAGGGCCTGCCGGGGCAGGTGGTCGAACAGATGACCGAAGAACGCCTTTCTGCTTCCCGTTACCGGCCCATACCGGATGGAATCCCCTTCGTACACCATGTCGCCGAAAATCGGGTGGCCGATGTGACGGGCATGGACCCGTATCTGGTGGGTTCTGCCTGTTTCCAGTTGAAAATCCAGCATGGCGGTGTGCGCCTGACGCCTGAGGGTAGTATAATGCGTCACTGCCCGCTTGCCCCCTTCCACGACGGCCATGCGTTTCCGGTGGCGCGGGTCGCGTCCGATCGGCGCATCCACGGTACCGGTGGGAGGATCGGGTACACCCCACACCAGAGCCATGTAGCGGCGTCGGATGGTATGGCGCTCGAACTGCCGGGCCAGCATCCGGTGCGTCTGATCGTCTTTCGCTACCACCAGCAATCCGGAGGTATTTTTATCTATCCGGTGGATAATGCCCGGACGAATCACCGGATCGGATGCATCCCGCGGGGCTGCATTGAGCGTGGAGAGGCCCAGCGTGGCGTCCTCGAGCGAATCCACATTGGAACCGGAAACCGCGCCGCCCCCTACATGATGCAGCAAGGCATTGACGAGCGTACCGCGCTGGTTGCCGTGCGCTGGATGCACGACCATGCCCGCCGGTTTGTTGACGACGATCAGGCTGGCGTCCTCGTACACGATATCCAGTGCGATGGCCTCCGGAGCCGCCTCCGTGGGCGGTGGCCGGAGCAGCCGACAGCGGATCTCGTCGTTGGCCTGCACATTGTACGAAGGCTTGTCTACCAGCCTGCCGTTTATGTGCACCTGACCGTTCCGAATACCTGCCTGGACTTTGGCGCGGGAAGCATTGGGTAGAAATCGGGTGACGTATACATCCAGCCGTGCGGCCTCCTGATAGCCCGGAGGCGCCCGGAGCACGATCATCCACTCCCCCGTTTCCGTCGGTGTGACGTCCATTGGCTATGCCCGCGCAAACTGCTTTCCGGCCAGTTGTCGAACCGCACCCTTGAACTCCAGACTGAGGAGGTAAACAAGCGCCGTGGATGAATCCAGACCGGTACGCTCGCACAGGGCGTCGATGTGCACCGTCTCGGCGCCGATGGCATCGTACAGGCGCCTCTCCAGGTCGTTCAGTTCAAGCGGCGGAGCCGGCTCGGCCGCCTGCCTGTCCGTCGGGGTCATCGATCCGCCCAGTTCCTCTACGATGTCCTCCGGGGTCAAAACCAGTTTGGCGTACCCCTGCTGGATGAGGCGCTGGCAGCCCTCGCTCGCCTTGCTGTACACGGAGTTCGGCACGGCAAAGACCTCCCGATTCTGCTCCAGCGCGATGCGGGACGTGATGAGCGCCCCGCCCTTATCGAAGGCTTCCACGATCAGGGCGCCAAGCGAAAGCCCGCTCACGATCCGGTTTCGACGGGGAAAATTGGGCGCATCCGGCGCAGCCCCCATTGGATATTCCGAGACGACCGCGCCCGACCTGATCGCGGCCTCAGCCAACTCCCGATGTGCGCCCGGATATACCCGGTCAACTCCCGAGCCCAGCACGGCAATCGTAAGGCCGCCGGCCTCCAGCGCGCCGCGATGGGCGGCCGCATCGATGCCGTAGGCCAGCCCGCTCACGATGGTGTAGCCGCTTCGGGCCAGCGCGTAGGCAAATTCATGTGCAACCCTTTTACCGTAATCCGTGGCCCGGCGTGTGCCTACTATGGCTACAGCGGGTTCGCTCAACGTGTCGATAGACCCGCGCACCCACAGAAACGCCGGCGGATCGTAAATCTGCCGGAGGCGCTCGGGAAAAGCGGAGCTCCATGCCGTTAGCAACGTTGCCTGCGAGCGTTCGGCGCGCGCGAACTGGCCGTCCACTTCCGTAGCCTCGCGGTTTGCTACGATGGCATCGGCGGTTTGCGGGCCCAGACCGGGCACCTCCAGCAACGCGCGTTGCGGAGCATACAGCGCCCTGCCCGCCGATCCAAACCGGGCCAGCAGCGCGCGGATTCGTCCCGGACCCACCCCGGGGATCAGTGACAGGGCGACCAGAGCGCGCTGCTCGGCCTGTTCGTCGGCTTCCGGCTCCGGAAAAAGGGTGTCGATCACGGCTGGGGCGGCAAGTCGGTTGAACGGCTCTCCTGAACGTACTCCCACAGCCGCCAGCGCAACGGATCGAGTCCGATCCGGGCTACCGAGCTGATCGGATACAGCTCGACGCTGCGAGGAAACTGTTTCACGACGGCCTCGACGGCCGCAGGGCGCTCCTCTTCCGACAACAGGTCGATCTTGCTCAGCGCAACCAGGTGCGGTTTGTCCGTCAGGGCAGCATTGAACGATTCCAACTCGTTCAGCAGGGCGCTGTACTCCGCGCCCGCATCGTCAGTTGTTACGGGTATGACGAACAGTAACACGGCATTTCGTTCGATGTGTTTTAGAAACCGGATGCCCAGCCCCTTGCCTTCGTGCGCTCCTTCGATGATGCCAGGTAGATCCGCCATGACGAACGACTGGTACTCCCCTACATCAACTACCCCGAGGGAAGGTACGAGCGTCGTGAATGGATAATCGGCAATTTTCGGACGGGCGGCCGATAGAGACGAGATGAGCGTGCTTTTCCCCACGTTCGGCTGCCCGACAAGGCCTACATCGGCCAGCAGCTTCAGTTCCAGGGTGATCTCCTTTTCCTCTCCCGGCTCACCGGGCTGTGCAAACCGGGGCGTTCGGCGGGTCGGTGTGGCAAAAAAAGCATTTCCCTTACCTCCTCGCCCACCCTTCGCGAGCACGAGCCGTTCGCCGTTTTCCAGCAGCTCGCCAATCGGTTCTCCGCCCTCGGTATAGCGCGCCACCGTACCCACAGGCACGCGGATGATTACGTCGGCGCCGTCCTTCCCTTTCTTGTTGTTGCCGCGGCCGCCCTCTCCGTTCTGCGCAAAATGGTGCCGGTTGTAGCGTAAATCCAGGAGCGTGTACAGGTGTTTGTCGGCCTCGAGAATAACCGATCCCCCTTCCCCGCCGTCGCCTCCGTTGGGCCCGCCCCGGGGCTCGTATTTCTCCCGCCGGAAAGCCACGGCCCCCGCCCCCCCCTTTCCACTCCGCACGGTGAAGGTTACATAAT
>CBDUBS010000066.1:0-18014 GCA_965365445.1 uncultured bacterium
TCGGCAACCTCCGACGACGAGCCGTTACAGGCCCCGACCATCAGTAATAGGACGGCAACGAACCGTGCAAACATTATGTTGTGCGCCTTACCTTGACGTATCGTATGTGAACCGATCATTGTACCGGATCCGTCATTCAATTTGCAAACCTCGATATGAAAAAAGCCGATCCGAACCGCCCGGCGGATGACACCACGTTAACCAGACCGACGGCGAATACGCCTCAATTCGAGAGTCTGATTCCGGAGGCTTCCACGTTCGTATACACCCTCTTCAAAGAGAAGCTCCCCGAAACGATCGTGTACCATACGTACGAACACACAGTGGAGGTGGCGGATGCGGCCGGGCGAATCGCCCGCAAAAGCAGTATGAGCCGCAACAAACAGGGGCTGTTGGAGCTGGCAGCCTGGTTTCATGACGTAGGGTTTACGGAAACGTACGAAAACCACGAAGAAGCCGGAGTCCGAATTGCGGCAGGGTTTCTGGAAGCCCACGACGTTCCGGATGAATACATCTCCCAGGTGGCCGATCTCATTCGGGCTACCCAGTCCGGACACGAACCTCGCGATGCGGCTGAGGAAGTGATGCACGATGCCGATTTCATCCACATCGGGAAAAAGGGGTTTCTGGATCGTTCGGCGCGCCTGAGAAAGGAGTGGGAGTACCACCGGGGAGAAACGTACTCCGACCTCGAATGGACGGAGGCGCAATTGCGTTTCCTTACATCGACCGATTTCGTTACGGATTACGCCCGGAAAAAGTACGGAAGCCGAAGACAGAAGAACATCCGGTCGATCCAGAAAGCACTTGGGGCCGTGCTTTCGCCCGCAACGATCGAAGCCGAGGTAGAGAAGGCCAGGCTGGCCCCCAGCCGCGGGATCGAGACGATGTTCCGGAGCGCTTACCGAAACCACATCAATCTGAGTTCCATTGCGGATAGCAAGGCGAACATAATGATCAGCATCAATGCCATTCTGATGTCGATCATCATCTCATTCGTCTCATCGCGCCTTCAAACGAACCCGTGGCTCATGATTCCCTCGGCGACCCTGCTGCTTACCTCGCTGGTTTCCATCGTTTACGCCATCCTGAGCGCCCGTCCGACGGTTACGAGCAAAGTGTTTACTCTGGAGGACGTACGGCAAAACCGGTCGAACATCCTGTTCTTCGGAAACTTCGTCAATATGGGGGTGGATGATTTTACCGTCGGTATGCGCGAGCTGATGCAGGATTGGGATCGGCTGTACGAGAACATGATCAGCGACATCTTCTCCCTGGGTCAGGTACTGTCCAAAAAGTATCGACTCCTGTGGATTTCCTACACTGTGTTCATGATCGGGCTGGCCGTCAGTGTGACCCTTTTCCTTATCCTGTTCTTCGTTTGAGTTCGGCAGGGATACTTACCTGGCGCCCTCAAAACGCGAAGCGATATACCGGGCTGTTTCGGTAAAGGGCCGGAAGGTGCATCCAAGTTCCTCGATGGCCTTACGGTTGTCGTAACGGGGCATAAGGACGGCCGCGTGTACGGCGCTTCGTGTAAGTAACGGGCGTTTCCCCAGCAGTGCGCCGCCGGCTTCGAGCGCAGCTGCTCCGGCGAGCGCGACGAATGCGGGCACGGTCCGGGTCGGGGCAGGCGCCCCGAAAGCGAAGGCCAGCGTAGCCAGGATTTCATGCCAGGTAAGATTCTCCGCTCCGAGGATGTAGCGCTCCCCCGAGCGCCCCCGCTCCATGGCGAGCAAATGCCCTTCGGCCACATCACGCACATCCACCACATTGGCGCCGCCGGGAAGGGCGGCCGGGATCTTGCCCCGGCGTACCCGTTCCACGATCTGCCGGGTGTTCTCGCCGGGGCGACCGACTCCGAATACGAGCGACGGATTGACGATTACGGCATCCAGTCCCTCCGCCAGGCCCCGCTGTATTTCGATCTCTGCGGCGTATTTGGAACGGGCATAATGGGTATTCCGCCTGGATTCCTGCCAGGGTGTGGCCTCGTCGATCTTTTCCTCGGGCTTCTCCGGGCGTCCGAGGGCTGCAATGCTGGATGTATGTACCAGGCGCTTTACACCGCACTCCAGAGCCGCATTGACCACCGCCGCCGTACCACCCACATTGACATGGTATAAACGCTCCCGGTCGGAGCTACTTCCGAAGCCTACGTAAGCGGCGGCATGGTAAATGTGTTCCACATTCCGACAGGCCCGCAGCAGCGAATCCATATCCGTTATGTCGCCGCGGCATATTTCCACCCGATCCGCCGAAGGGCCCAGCAGGTCGAGCCTGGACGTATTGCGGATGAGAACGGCAACTTCCGTCCCCTTTTGAAGGAGCTGATGAACGAGCACGGAGCCGACGAATCCCGTCGCCCCGGTAACGAGGGTTTTCACGGTTCAGGTTCTATCTGGAGGAGCAGCATGGCCTTGCCGACGGCTTCGCCCGGACGGACGTGCACGGAGCGTACCGCGCCGGACACCGGCGAACGCAACTCATTTTCCATTTTCATGGCTTCAAGCACGGCCAGCGGGTCGCCCGCCGCTACCCGATCACCGGGTTCGACGGCGATGCTCACAACGAGGCCGGGCATAGGCGCGCGCACTTCCTGAAGACCGGTCAGGTCGGCTTTCGTCGATGAAAATTTTTCCAGTAGCCGCAGCCTCTCATCCAGGATTTCGAGTTCGGCCCGGCGGCCGTCTACCGTAACGTAGCGACGGCCGTTCCGGGTTGGCTCGACGAGCACGGTATAAGGACGACCATCCACGATCAGGAGCACACGACCCGACCCCTCCACTTCAAAGGATACATCGCGTTGTTTTCCATCGAGGAGCACAGTCTTTCCACTGATGCCTACATGTGCTTCACGCCCTTCGTGGCGTAAGAGATAAGTAGATTCCCTATGCATCACGGGGCGTCCGTCGCGTTATATTGAAAACCGTATTTCGTACGAACGCCCGGCAAGAATCCGGGTTCTGTAGGATAGAGCATATGGGCAGACCTTTCGATAGACACCCGGAGCTTTCGCCGGATAGAATTTTGTGGATGTACAGCAAAGGCTACTTCCCTATGACGTTCCAACAGACGGGGAGGCGGATTCACTGGCTATGCCCGGACCCCCGCACGATCCTGCCGCTCGATCGGTTTCACGTATCGCACAATCTGGGCAAACTCGTCCGCAAGGGCCGCTTCGAGGTAGCCCTGGATCAGGACGTTGAAGGCGTCATCCGGGCATGCGCCGACCGCGACTCGACGTGGATAACGGAGGACCTGATTACTGCATATGTCAGGCTGGCTGAATTGGGGTTTGCACACTCGGTGGAATGCAGGTACGAAGGTCAACCGGCGGGCGGTTTGTATGGTGTAGCCATAAAGGGTGCGTTCTTTGGCGAATCCATGTACCACACCCTGCGCGACGCCTCGAAGGTCGCTCTGGTGCATCTGGTGGAGCACATGAAAAAGAAAAACTTCCGGCTGCTCGATACCCAATTCAATACGGCGCACCTGCAGCAGTTCGGTGCAATCGAGATCCGGCGTTCGCAATACCTTCGGCTGCTTCGAGATGCGCTGGAGGTAGATACAACCTGGTGACGTCTCATTCTTGAATACCGGTGTCGGAACCCGTGGCACGAGGTTCGATTTACAGTCGGTGTCTTTACCTTCCTGTCGGCGCCGGTTCGGCGCTCTTCCGGCTTTTGCCGATTTCCAACACGCTGGTGCTCCCATGATCCTGCGATCGCTCGTCTTTCTGGTAATTCTGAGCTTAAACGTCGCCGGTTGCGGCGCAGATACCCCATCGCCGCAGCCGGAGGGGGCGGTAATAGCGGTCGATCAGGAACAGGCGCCCCCACCGGATAGCGCCACCGCGCGGCTTTTCCGTGGCGTGATGGAAACGGCGCGCCGGGAAGGGTTGCACACGCTGCCACTGGGTACGATTCTTCAGGAGGTTGGCCTTCAGTTCAGGGCGAAGCCTTACATGGCCGGTATGCTCGATGAAGCCGAGGAGGAAACGCTGGTGTGCCGCCTCGACGGGTTCGATTGCGTTACGTTCGTGGAGTCGGCTCTCGCTCTGGCGCGGGGGATTGCCGCCGAGGATTATTCGTACGAAACGTTCGTCAGAAATCTTCGCGAGCAGCGGTACCGGAGCGGGAAATTGAACGGGTATTGCAGCCGTCTACATTATTTCAGCGATTGGATTCGGGATAATGAGGACCGGGGACTGGTGGAAAACATCACACAGGAAATAGGGGGCAGGCCCTGGGATAAAGACGTCCGTTTCATGACGCTAAACCGGGAGAAATACCCCCGATTAGCTCATAACGACAGTCTGTTCGAGTGCATCCGGGAGGCAGAGCGGCGGCTCGGTGAGTACCCTTTGTATTATGTGCCCAAAGCCGCTGTGCGTAACGTATACGACGCACTTCAGGCCGGCGACATCATCGCAACGAGCACGCACATCGAAGGACTGGATGTAACCCACACGGGTCTGGTGTTCGACGACGGCAAGGGAGGAAAAGGGTTCCTTCATGCGTCTACCACCGGCGGGGTCAAGGTATCGCCCGACCTTGCCGATTACCTGCGGGGAAACAAGGTGCAGACGGGCATCATGGTGGCGCGGCCGGTCGATCCGCGCCGGTAAACGCAAGCGAGCTCCTTCCAGCAACGGCGCCCATGAAAAACTATCCTCCCCCCGGACAGGCGACTGGGAAAAAGGAGCAGGTACGGACAATGTTCGATGCCATTGCTCCACGATACGATTTACTGAATCGGGTGCTCAGTTTGGGCATCGACCGGTTGTGGCGCCGTCGCACGGTTGAATGGCTCCGCGAGGACAAACCCGGTCGCATTCTGGACGTCGCAACCGGCACGGCTGATCTCGCTATCGAATCTTTATCGCTCGATCCCGACTCCGTGGTAGGAGTTGACCTCTCCGAGGAGATGCTGCGCGTGGGCAGGGAAAAGCTGGAACGATTGAACCTATCAGAGCGGATCACCCTCAGACAAGGTGATTCCGAGCGTCTACCGTTTTCCGATGCGCAGTTCGACGCCGCCATGGTGGCCTTTGGCGTCAGGAACTTCGAAAACCTGGAGCGGGGACTTCGAGAAATCCGGAGGGTATTGAAAAAAGATGGGGTGCTGGTCGTGCTCGAATTCAGCCACCCGACGGCTTTTCCGGTCAAGCAAGTGTATGGCATCTACTCGAAGTACGTGCTTCCTCGGATCGGGGGCGCTCTCTCGCGAGATGACGGCGCCTACCGGTATCTGCCGGATTCCGTTGCGCAGTTCCCGGACGGAGGCGCCTTTCTGGACGTGCTCCGGCGGTGCGGCTTCAACAATCTGGACGAACGGAGGCTCACATTCGGAATTGCCTCTATTTACAAAGGCTATG
Organism: uncultured bacterium; assembly: GCA_965365445.1. Taxonomy (GTDB): domain Bacteria; phylum Bacteroidota; class Rhodothermia; order Rhodothermales; family DASSAV01; genus CBDUBS01. Next base: position 5,381 of record CBDUBS010000066.1, read on the forward strand.
CAAACGGCTAGCGGCTTCACCGCCCGGAGGTCGTACCCCTTCCCTTATCGGCTACGTCAGGAATACAAAATACAAACCTGGGCGGCCTACGCCAGATGCTGTTCTACGCACTGGGGGCAATCGAGCCACGCTTCGGCCGGGATATGGTCCAGCGCCCTGGGGCTCTTGCCACGCTCGAACACCGGCCTGTAAAGGACTTCCCCTTCGTGATGCGATTCGCCGCACGTATGGCACGACACGTCCGTGTCCAATTCGACAGGTGTGTATCCTGCGATCACCCAGCCGTCATGGCCTGTATGAGCGGCCAGGCTTTCGAGCGCCGCCCGCACGGTCTGCGACTTGTTGCCTCCGTAGAACCTGTCAGCAAGGTTCTCCAACAGTTCGACGGTGGCCTCGTCGAGAGTAAAGTTGAGACGTTGCATCGACGTGAGGTTTTGACTCTGTTCCGGAAAGGGGATATCGCGGCGCGGCGGCCGGCCTCAAGCGGCATGAACGCGTGAGGCGCCAGTTCCGCCAGTGGCCTGCTATAAGCAGCATGCTCCCAACAACGGTGATGGAGGTTTCCGTCAACGCCCCGGGCGCCTCATGCCCTACGACCCCGGCCGCCAGGATTACGGGCAGCCCTACGGCCAGCAGGGACAGCACTTTCCAATCCCGATGCTTGCGCCAGGCCGAGCGAAATGCTAAACCCGTCGTCGGAACAAGGACCACGGCAAATACCGGATGCATCCAGGCATGAAACGCCTCCCCAACCGGAAAAAGCGGCAGCAAGGATAAAACCACCGGCGCCAACAGGCAGTGGACGACGCAAACCCCGGAAAGGCCCATCCCGATGCGGTCCCAGAAGCCCCTCTCTCGTGCATCGTAATGATGCTTGCTTACGGTCGTACCCGCCCGCATGTCGCCCCCGAACATTATAAATACACACTGGTGTGTATAGCCTACACACCAGTGTGTAGCTTGTTCCGAGACGAAAGATAAATCAGGTATTATCCGACTCCGGACCGAGAGGATGATCCTGCCGACCCGCTCTGCGAACTTGCTCCGGGTCCGGCGCAATGATTTCCTTATGCCGGGTGGTTTGAGGCAGGCTTTCGGGATCCTGTCCTACCTGCGGATGAGCTGCCGTTTCGTCGTCAATCGGCTGGTCTTTTGGGATTGCCATATTGATTGCCTCGCGCTTGTCAGGTTAATCGGAAAGGGTTCTACCGGATCCTTCGCGAAAGGTTGGCCTCGCCTCGTTACACTCCTGTTTGCCGCGCCCAACCAACAAATGGCCCGTTCATCACGGCGCCCTCTCCCTCAACCCGACCGATCGTATGCCGGAAAGCATGACAGCCGTTTTGTGCCGATAAAGCGCCCGGATGGTTTCGTGCCGCAAGGAACTACCAGGTCTGAACATCCGAAGCGGGGGCGGGCGTGTAATTCTCTCCCAGCGTTTCATGCTGAATGGGCAGCGAAACGTATTGGAGGTGGGGTATCGGTTTTCGGATGCCCGTATTCAGCTCGGCAGGCGGCAGAATGGCTACTCTGCTCGGGCCCAAGGAAGGCGGCAGGCGAAGAGCGGCTCCGGACCGGGTAACGGCCGTCGGATAGAGCAACACATCGAGCAGACGATCGCCGGTACTACTCAGCGATACATCGAACCGGCTGGAGCCGGTCAATAAGCGGTTGGATACCAGATTGTAGTTAACGTCGCTCGGGCGAACCCAGGACACATACGGCTCGGTAGTACGTCGGTACGATGAAGCCACGCCGGCGGGTGTTCCGGATTGGGTAAAACCAATGGTGACCGAAGGAGCATCCGGGTTATAGTTGCCGCGAACGAGGAACGGGTACCGATACAGAAGGTCGGGTGTGTAGTCGCTTGGAGTCGTTACCTCGAAGAAAACCGGCTGTCGCCTGATGAACTCCGTGATCGTAAGGCCCGGTTCACGTTCGAGAGTCTGGTATAGCGCCGCCACATCCATTCCGGCCAGGTTAAACCCGTGAAAACGGCGGTGGGGGTTGTCCGAGCGCTTCTCATTTTCACCGTACCAACGGTCGAAATCCTGATTGAGCAGCATGTTTATCTCGAAGTGGACATGGGCGCGCCGTTTATCTATGCCGCGCCCGGTATATCCGATGCGCCCGAGCCGCTGGCCCTGCCTGACACGCTGCCCGACGGTAACATGAATGTCGCCCAGGTGGGCATACAGACTATAGAAAGGCGCTTTATCCCATAGGTGCTCCACGACCACATATTTGCCGTACGTGGACTCCTTCGCGACGTAGTTGGCATAGACTACTTTCCCATCATCGATGCTGCGAACGGTATCGAGGGGCTCGCCCCGCCTGTCGCGATACAATGGTTTGATATCCATCCCTTCATGGAAGCGGGTATATACGATGCCGGCCGGTGTATCCTTCAGGTTGCGGACAAAACCGTACTGCCCCCCCTCCCAGGGAGATGATTTAACACCGCGATAGTACCGATCCGTAAACTGGTAGAAAGAAGCTTCATCGCTATAAAAAGAAAGGTTACGCGTCGGCAGAATGAGGTCGAGCGGCTGGGCGACACCGGCTGAAACCCAGAGGAAGAGGTGGGTTGCGGCCAGTGCAAAAATGCCTGGAAGGAAAGAAAATCTCATATTCAGGTCGTGATTGAAAAAACAAACTTACAGCCTGGTCAACCGCTACGCCGCCCGTACAACCGCTACAGGTGCGTACCTGCGGGCCGGGTCAAAGAGTGGTCGGCTGCACCGTAGCGCCAAGATTAAATACCAGCAAATAGAGTACCTGATCCCCTGAAAACGGCCGGCAACGGAATCGGCCAGGGTCGCGTTGCCCGGCCGGCAGGAACCGGCCGCCGACCATTGCAACCACGTCTGTTTTCCCGCCGAATGCCTGCCCCCGACCCCGTCCTGCGCGTCACCGTGTATCTGCATGTCAGGAGGTATGGGGAGCGAGCGGATAGTCGGCTTCGACTTCGCCCCGGGCGATATCCCGCAAGCGACGACGTAACAGGCGGCGGCGTAGTGGACTCAGGCGATCTACAAACAGGATGCCCTCGAGGTGGTCGTACTCATGCTGAATCACCCGCGCCAGGTAGTCTCCTGTTTCCAACTCCTGCGGCTGCATGTTCCGGTCGAGGTACCGAAGGCGGATTCGCTCGGGACGGATCACATTGTCCCTGAGGTCGGGAATAGACAGGCACCCTTCCTCGTACTCGCACATTTCTTCGCTCTCCCAGACAATCTCGGGGTTGATGAAAACCATGGGTTCCCGGGGGACAGACTCCGCTCCTGCTTCCGGATCTTCCTGGAGAGCGGACAAATCGACCACGAACAAACGCTCCGTACGCCCCACCTGCGGGGCGGCCAACCCGACACCGGCAGCGCCGTGCATCGTCTCGAACATATCGTCGATAAGCTGTTGAAGGGAGTCGGTGTTTTGTTCGACGTCTATGGCTTCCTGCCGCAGGACAGGTTCTCCGTAAGTATGAATAGGGAGAATCATGTAGTCGTTACTCCTTAACGTTCAGATGCAGGATAAACAACAGTCATCATCCGTGGGGAACTCGCGGGCCGCCCGCTGCCATGGGATGCGGCGACCATGTCCTAACGGTTCCCTGCCGGGGGAGTACTTTACTCCCGTTAGAGGCGCTTGTTCAATTCCGGAACGCCTCAATGGGCGCCCGAGTACCGACATGATCAGCCTCCGGAGCCGAACACGGTGTCGACATCTTTTCCACAATGTATGGCTTTCCAGTGAAGCGTTTGCTAACCTACGTCCCATAAGCGGCGCCGGGACGCGGGCTCCAGCGAGCGTTCCCGTAACCGTATTCAAAACAGGCATTCCGGGTTCATCCCTCAATTTCAAGCAAATCAAAGCGAACATGAAACAGGCGCCCTTATTCAGGCACGGCAGGCTGTTGTCGGGCCTCATTGCCTTGATGCTTGCCATGCCGGCAGGCGAATCGCTAGGTCAGGCCGTGCGGCCGGAGCAAACGTTTTTTATACGGCCCCAGGTTGGCATCGCTAGCTACGTTGGGGACAATAATAAGAGTTTGTTCAAGTTCGATGATTCCTTCCCCTATTCGGCGGGGTTGGAAGTGGGTTACCAGTTCACAGTGCCGTTTAGCCTGGGGATAGGTTACCAGTTGGGCAACTATCCGATGATCGGGTATAATGCGGACGACGACGTCAACGAAAACGACGTGCGTCACTCACTGGAACTGTTGCTTCGGTATTCCTTCGGCACGGAGGTATCGCCCATCGCCCCATACCTTCAATTCGGCGGGCACGCGACGTTCGGCAACGTCCACGAAGAGGCTACGGCAGAAGAGGGAAGCCGCACGGCTTTCGGACCGTTGGTCGGACTGGGGTTGGACGTGTTGCTCTCCGAACGGACTTCGTTCTTCATCGAGGCCACCACACGAGCGGCTTTCCCGGACGATGCCGTGGACGGCGATGAAGACAACGGATCCGGTAATTTCGATTTACTGAGCTCACTCGGGCTCGGTCTCAAGATCAACTTCGGCTCAGGTGTCGTTCCGGTAGAGGTCTACTCGATCAACGGTCCCTCCCGGCTGGAAGTGGGTCAATCCGGCTCCTATACCGCCTCCATCAACGAAGATGCAACCGGCCCGATCGAAGCCCGCTGGGAGTGGGGCGACGGAACGACGGGCACGGGCCTGAGCGCATCACATTCGTACAGCCAGCCCGGAACCTATACCGTATCGTTTTCCGCCGGCAATCGGAAAAACACGGATATGCAATCCATGACGGTTACGGTAGCCCCGCGGCCGGTGCCGGCCTCCATCACGACCGTATCTGCGGATCCAATGAATCCGGATACCCGTACGGCGGTGCGGTTCTCTGCCAACGTACGCGGCGACACTCCGTTAACATACAACTGGGACTTCGGGGATGGCGAGTCGTCAACACAGCAAAGCCCGACGCATACTTTTGATGAGCCGGGCACCTACACTGTGTCACTCCAGGTAACCAATCCGTCAGGAACGGATACTCGAACGATGAACATCACGGTTCGGCGGGCGACCTCTGCCATATGCGTGAATGTCACCGAGATGAATACGGTTTACTTCAACAACAATTCCAGCGTGCTGACTTCGGAAGGACGGGCAGCACTCAGGGAAAATCTGGAAATTCTGGAAGAATGCCCTGAAATTGCCCCCTTGCTGGAAGGGTACGCCGGGCCCGGCGAACGCAATCCGCAGCAACTTTCCGAAGATCGCGCACAGGTCGTACGGGAGTTCTACATGGAAGGCGGCATTGCTCGAAACCGGATCACGGCTGCCGGAAGGGGCCGGGTTACGGGTATGACGACCAAGAAGGAAGGCGCAGAACGGTACCGGCGCGTCGATTCGATTCCGCAGTAAGCTGACTTACCGTGAACGAAGGCGGGGCTGCCCTGAATAGTATGGCAGCCCCGCTTGCGTTTATCTTTTCCCTTCCCGCCTCACAGGTAGATTTAGCGCTCGCTTCCATGCCCCTGGACTGGAGCAGTGTCATCACCCGGGCGGACGAAAACGACTCCTTAACTTCCGGAGGAGAATGCCGGTTCGCGGCCGGGTAGGGGCGCATCCCACATCCTGAGCGGCAAGGCGCCTGGTCGCCAGATATCACGTCTTTATGAGCCTCCTAAACCTCGGTTGACCTGGAGGTATCCAGGTATTCCTGCAGCATGATGGAAGCTGCCGTCGCATCGACACGGCCTTTATCGCGACGGGCTTTTTTTGGCAGAGACAGGCTTCGTATGACGTCTTTTGCCATTTCGGAGGTATAGCGTTCGTCCCAGCGAATGATCGGCACATCCGGAAAAGCGCGCTGTAACCGCGCTGCGAAAGACTGGACGAACCGAACGGCCTCACCCTCGCTACCGTCCTCCATGAGCGGCCATCCTACGATGAACCGGCTGATCCCATGCAGGTCACGGAGTTGTCTGATACGGTCCAGAACCTCCTGAGGGGTCCATGTGCCGTAATTTTGCGCGAAGAGGCGGAGCGGATCCGAGACGGCAACACCCACGCGCTTCTTTCCGTAGTCGATGGCGACGATACGGGGGAATTGCTCCATAACCGACCCCTGACGATCCAAAGTCGACGGCAGGAAAAAAACACGCGAGATGGAAAGGCTCGTTTAAGCCTTTCCATCTCGGAACAACCTCTTGGTAAATCGGAGCCTTGCTGCCGGTGCAGAAAAGGGAAAGATCAGTGCAAACCGTTGTGCGCGAGCAAGGCGTCCTTATTGTCGGCGCTGCCGTCAGGAAGGGTGTAGTTCAACTCCTTGAGAGGCGTTTGAAGTACCTGCTTGAGGCGTTTGCTCGGCTTGAAGTGCGTTTTGCGGCGGCTTGGAATGAATACCGTCTCGTTCGTCTTCGGATTACGCGCTTTCGGTTTGGCCTTGGTTTTCTTCACTTCGAAAACACCGAAATCACGCAACTCGATGCGCACCTCGGGGTCGGCCTCTATCATGAGCTCGCCCAGTGCAGCGATGACCGCGCTTACCCACGGCTCGCTTTTGTAGATCGGCTCATCGACCAGTTCAGCGACGCGGCGGGCCACATCTTTTTTGGTGAGCGTCTTGGGACGGTCCTGGATGGAAATTTCCGGCATGGCAAAACTCCTCTTAAGGCTGTTCTCTAACAAAAATAGGTGCTTGAAATAAGCTACGATCTACCGTCCTGAACACCAACAGCGATCCGGCCTGCTTTATCTCGAAAAATCAACGAAGGGCAGATTACAAGGGTATTTCCTGCTCCATTACCCATAACTGCATGACCTTGCAGGGTTTGCCGCCACTAAAGGGGCGCCCCCTTTTGATTCGTCAGGATCAGGCCCTTCCGCATCGTATTATCGCGCCGCATGTCAAGGTACCTATAAGTTGAACAGCGACAATGACTTATAAGTTCTCTCAAATATAATGATAATTGATGGTAAAGACGAAAAGAAGAGAAAATATTGATTCATCCCACCCTTGAAGCCGACGCTCCATCATTCTTCGAAGCGGTAAACGCCATGAACGCCGTCGATACGCTTCAGACGCTCGATAAGCCGGCGGAGATGCTCCAGATCGTTCACAAACAGCACGAGCGTTCCTTCAAATACGCCGTCGTCGGAGCTTACGGTGATGGACCGGATGTTCGTTTTGAGCGTCTTGGATATGATCGTGGTGATATCGCTTACGATTCCGACGCGATCCTCCCCTACAACGCGCAGAGCTACGACGAACTGCACGTCTTTTTGCCGGCTCCATTCGACCGGGACGATGCGCTCCGCATGGTTGATCAGCAGGTTCGGCGCGTTGCGGCAATTGATTCGATGAATTTTGATGCTTCCTCCCCGGCTCAGGTACCCGAATACCTCGTCGCCGGGTATAGGATTGCAACAGGAAGCATAGCGCGTGACGATGTCGCTGTGCAATTCGCCGTCTATCATGAGCGCCGGCCGACCCGTTGCCTGTGCCGTATCCAGGAAGTTCTCATACTGGAGCCGCAGGGCTTCCTCTTCCGGCAGTCCGTCCTTTTCCTCCGCCCGCATACCGCCGGAGTTGACGAACGCGACAAACTCATCCGCATCGAACAGGCCAACCCCGATCTCATAAAACATCTGTTGTGGATTCGGGAAGCGCAGCCGAGCTACGTACTTGTGCAAATCCTGTTCGTCTATTTCGAGATGCGCCTTCTTGAGCTTCTTTTCCCACGTATCGCGGCCAAGCTCGACGGCCTTTCGCCGCTTCTCGTTGACCCACTGACGGATACGGCTGCGCGCCTTGTGGGTAACGACGAACTTCATCCAGTCGGGGTTCGGCGTCTGTTTTTTCGACGTGATGATTTCGACCTGATCGCCGCTCTTCAGGTGGTACGAAAGCGGCACCATTCTACCGTTAACTTTGGCGCCGATGCAGTGAAATCCGACCTGGGTGTGAACCTGAAACGCGAAATCGACGGGGGTGGCTTTGCTCGGAAGGCTGAGAAGCTCTCCCTTCGGAGTAAATACATATATTTCTTCATCGTACAGATTGAGTCTGAATTCTTTTACGAACTCGGTGGCCTGTTCCGGGCGTGGGTTTTCGAGAAGATCTCGAACCCATGAGAGCCAGCGATCGAGTTGAACATCCTGCTCGTTAACATCTTCCTTGTACTTCCAGTGCGCAGCCACACCCTTTTCGGCGACGAGGTGCATCTCAAGAGTGCGCACCTGAATCTCCACGGGATGCCCGCCGGGGCCGATTACCGTAGTATGAAGGCTCTGATATCCGTTCGATTTGGGATTGGAAATGAGGTCCCGGAAGCGCCCGTCCACGGGCTGGTAGAGATCGGTTAGCACGGAGTATACCCGCCAGCAGTCGTGCTTTCCCTGCTTGCCGTCGCTGTGGAGTACGATGCGGATGGCGAACCGGTCGTTGATTTCAGAAAGGGGTTTATCCTGCCGCTCCATTTTTCTGTATATGGAATAGATGCTTTTGGAGCGACCATATATGTCGAACGTAAATCCTTCGCTCTGCAACCGCGCCCTGAGGGGCTGTATGAAGGCGGCTATGTAGGCCTCTCGTTCCGATTTGGTGGCATTAAGCTCCTTGACGATTTCATAGTACCCTTCCGGATCGAGCACCTTGAGGGAGAGGTCCTCCAGTTCGCTTTTAACGGCGTTCAGACCGAAGCGATGAGCCAGAGGTGCAAAAAGGTCCCGCGTCTCGCTAGCGATTTTTAGCTGCCGCTGTTTGGGAAGCGATCCGATGGTGCGCATGTTGTGCAGCCTGTCCGCAAACTTGACGAGAATGACGCGGATATCAGACGCCATAGAGAGCATGAGCTTACGGACATTCTCGGCCTGCCCCAGTTCGCGGCTTTCAAATACATCGGAGATTTTGGTTAGCCCGTCGATGATCGTAGCCATCGTTTCGCCGAACTCCTCACGGATGTAGTCCAGCGAGAATTCGGTGTCCTCCACGACGTCATGCAGGAGCGCGGCGGCAACGCTCATGTCATCGAAGCCGATATCGCGAGCGACAATGGTCGCCACCTCGAGGGGATGTGTAAAGTAGGGCTCGCCTGAAGCCCGGCGCTCATTGCGGTGAGCCCAATAGCCGAGAAGGAAAGCGCGCCGTATCAGGTCCTCGCTAACGGAAGGCAAATTGGCTTTGCAGTCCTCGAGCAGCACCCGGAACTTGTCCATGTATTCGGGCGGTACATGCGCCTCGATGTTGCTCTGGATTACGGAGGTCTGAATCATACGTCTGGGGATCGCGGGCTGGAGTCGTTTTGCAATATCAGGTTAAACCCGTTGCATTTACGCTGTTCCGGAAGGCCCGAAAAGGCCGTAACGCCACCCGGATTAACAGGGTATGGTAACGAAAAAGGGGCCCCGATCTACACAATCGAAGCCCCTTTCCAAATAATCGGAAGCGGACGGGTTTATTTTTCCTTTTCCTCGTCGGGTTCCTCATCGGCTGAAGATTCAGTCCCTGCTTCGGGAGGAGTATCTTCCGAGATCGGTTCATCGGCCGCAGCCTCTGCCTGCGCGTCATCGGCAGGAGTTTCCGCTCCAACGTCATTACCGGGTGTTTCTTCAACCGGCCGGCCGGCTTCCTCAGGCTGCACGGTCTCGGGTACCTGTACGTCTGCCTCGCTGCTTTCGTCGGGAACCGACGCGACGACATCGGCGGTTTTTTCGCCTGACCGCTTACGCCGTGTGCCAACGCTACGACGGGTCCGACGACGGCGTCCGCCTCCTTCTAAGCCGCCGGGGCGCACGTCGTTATAATCCACAAGCTCGATCATCGCCAGTTCGGCGCTGTCTCCGGCGCGTGCGCCAAGCTTGATGATCCGCGTATAACCGCCCTGGCGATCCGCGACTTTCTCGGCAATGTCGCCAAAAAGCTCCTTTATGCTCTCCTTATCCTGAAGATGACGGAAAGCTTGCCGGCGATTGGCCGTGTTGTCTTCCTTGGTCCGGTTGATGATCGGTTCGACAAAGACGCGAAGCGCCTTCGCTTTCTGAACGGTCGTCGTAATGCGCTTATGTTTGATGAGCGCATTGGAAAGCGCGGCCAGGGTGGCGCTGCGGTGACTGGCCGTTCTGCCGAGCCGATGTCTATTTTTCTGGTGTCGCATGGCGTTGGGTGCATTCAGCGGGCGGCATCGGAATATGCCTTATAGGGCGGGAACCGATGGATCGCGACCGACCGAAAAGGCTATATCAGGTTTTCTCCATGTACTTATCAACGTCGAGGCCGAAATGCAGGCCCCGCTCATCCAGAACCTGGATGAGCTCCTGTAGGGATTTACGCCCAAAATTGCGAAACTTCAGCATTTCGGATTCTTCCCGACGTACCAGGTCGCCGATGTTTTTGATATTGGCGGCCTTCAGGCAATTGTGCGCCCGGACGGACAAATCGAGTTCATCGACGGGTTGGGAAAGCAACTCGCGAATACGCTGCACTTCCGCATCTACCTCTTTTTCCTCGACGACCACTTGAGGCTCGGAGTCCATCTGGATGAACAGATTGACGTGGTCACGGAGTATGCCGGCCGCCTGGCCCATGGCATCTTCCGGCGATACGGAGCCATCCGTCGTGATCTCGAGAATGAGCCGCTCGTAATCGATTCGCTGGCCGACGCGCGTGGGCTTGACCGTGTACTTTACGTTCAGAATAGGGGTAAAGATGGAATCGATAGCGATGACGCCTATAGGGTCATCGGTCTGCTTGTTTTCATCGGAGGGCACGTAACCCCGCCCGCGTCCCATGCGCAACTCGATGTTGAGATGCGCGTCATCGGCAAGCGTGGCGACGTGATGATCCGGGTTGAGAACGGTATAATCGTTGGTGGCTTCGGAAATATCGCGAGCGGTCCAGCGGCTCGGCCCATGCAGAAACAGGTGAATATTGCTATCTACGATGTCATTGGCACGAAAGCGGACGCCTTTCAGGTTCAGTATGATGTCGGCAACGTCCTCCGTTACACCGTTTATGGTCGAGAACTCATGCTGGACGCCATCTATTTTGATGGCCGTTACGGCGACGCCCTCCAATGACGAAAGCAGAACGCGACGCAACGCGTTCCCGATGGTAACCCCGAAACCGCGCTCCAATGGTTGAATGACGAATCGTCCGTAGGTAGCCGAGGCTTCCTCTACCTGGACTCCATCCGGCATCTGTATCGAGTAATTGCTCATGTATGTATTAACCAATGCAATGGTGACCACGAATAACCGGCTCGGACCGAACCCGACCGGATGTATCCGGCATGACGACTGGTGCCGGTGAGCAGCGCCTCGATTGTCACTACTTCGAATACAACTCGACGATCAGCTGTTCGCGAATGTTCTCCGGGATGTCCTCTCGGTTCGGCATGTCCAGAAATTTCCCGCGAAGCTCTTTCCGGTCCACTTCGAGCCACGGGAACGACCGCCGGGTGTTGTTGGCGGCGTCGCGAATTACCTCGAGGTTCCGGCTCCTGGGCCGGATGGCGATGGTTTCGCCGGGCCGCAACTGGTAGGAAGGTATGTTGACAACGGCGTCGTTTACCAGCACGTGTCCGTGGTTGACCAGCTGCCTCGCCTGCCGGCGGGTGCGGGCAAACCCCAGCCTGTAGATGGTGTTATCCAGACGCGCCTCAAGGAACTTGAGCAAAATCTCGCCGGTGACGCCACGCTTCCTGGCTGCCTTCTCAAACAGATTCCGGAACTGGCGCTCCAGCAGGCCATACGTATACTTGACCTTCTGTTTCTCCTTGAGCTGAACGGCGTATTCGCTTTCTTTGCCTCGCCGGTTTCGGCCATGCTGGCCGGGAGGGAACGGCTTGCGCTCCAGCGCTTTACTGGGCCCGAAAATGGGTTCTTTGAACCGCCGGGCTATTTTCTGCTTTGGACCTCTATAACGGGCCATGTATTTACTCTCGTTTGTTGAGAATGAAACAAACGTACGGATGCACTACCGAAGTATGCAGCCGCAACCGGGCTTATACCGAATGATGACGTATTCCTGAACGGACAGACCGTTCAGACTCGCCTACGTTTCGGGGGCCGGCAGCCATTATGTGGGACAGGCGTTACGTCCCGTATGGTGGCGATTTCAAGACCGGTTGCGGAAAGCGCTCGGATAGCCGATTCGCGCCCGGAACCGGGACCTTTTACATATACATCTACGCGGCGCAGACCCAGGTCGAAGGCTTCTTTGGCCGCCGCCGAAGCAGCAACCTGCGCCGCATACGGAGTATTCTTCCGGCTACCCTTGAAGCCCATCTTGCCCGAGCTGGCCCAGGAAATCGTATTGCCGTACTGATCCGCCAGGGTTACAAGGACGTTGTTGAACGTGGCCTTGATATGAGCCTGACCGTTCGACTCGACGATCACGTTCTTCTTGCGAACGGTACGCCCACTGGTACGCCCGCCTTTCTGTTGCCTCTTTGCCATAGGTTATTGTTGGTCGGCGAATTTGTCTGGTCCTTATGCGGAACCATTAACATCCTACTTACGCGGAGCCTTCTTCTTTCCGGCAACCGTTTTCCTTCGTCCTTTGCGGGTACGGGCGTTGGTCTTTGTGCGCTGTCCACGGACCGGCAGGCCGCGTCGGTGACGGAGGCCGCGGTATGAGCCAATGTCCATCAAACGCTTGATAGACATCTG
>CBDUBS010000067.1:0-17954 GCA_965365445.1 uncultured bacterium
CCGCCTCTCCCTGGATCGCCGTTCCGGCGGCTCTTTCGGCGGCCGTCCTGTTTGCATGGCTTACGGGCATTGCCGTCAATATGAATCGGTTCTACGGCTTTCGTCTGACCCGCGCCGAAGACAAACTTCACCTGCGGCACGGTCTGCTTACGCTTTCCGAAGATACCCTACCGATCAAGAAAATCCAGGCCGTACTGCTTCGCTCGAACGCCCTCATGCGCTCTTTCGGATGGTGGCGCATGGATCTGCACATGATCGGACAGGCCGACGAGAAGGGCGGACGGCGGGTCGTCATACCGTTCGCGGACCTGGAAACCATCCACCGGATAGGGCAGCACATCATCCCTTTCTCCTTGCCCGCCGCGTATACGAGCGTCTCTCCCCTGCACAGGCGCCGCCTCCTTATCCGATACGGCGTCGCCGCCGCGGCTGTTGTGGGCGTTGCGGCCCTGTTTTACCCCGCCGCTTTGTTTCTCGTCATCGCCTTTCCGCTGTTGCCCGTCGCAGCGAAACGGCAATACGAGGCGCACGGGTTCGTTTTTTCAGACGACTTGCTTTTCGTCAGACGGGGTGTGCTGGTCCGAAGAATCTGGATCGTGCCCTATCGGAAGTTCCAGGCGATCCAAACCACGGCTACCCTGTTCCAGAGACGCCTCGGCGTCAAAAACCTGTCGTTCGATCTTGCGGATGTGGGCGCCGGCCGGCCGCCCACGATACGCGACCTGCCGGCGTACACGGCCGACCTGCTGGCTCGGGAAGCCTACCGATTGTCTCGAAGCCATTCCACCGCTTAGGCGGCTTGCACATCGCGTATCGTTGGGTGCTGCTCGCGAGCGCCCGGCGTCGCCCGTGAATAGTGAAGATATCTTGAATGTCATCACCCCCGGTAGGCACAACCGGCGGTATAGCGGACTGGATAATGACGTCGATGCCTGCCGCCGGGTGCATGGCGTGTCGCGGCCCTGTCGAGATATGGCGACGGTCGTATCGTTTTACCTTGAAAACCGGTCCGTACGCCGTTGCAGTAGGTAGTTGATCTATGCATCCCCGGTATGGTCTCTATGAACAGGCTCCGGACCGTTGTATAGCGGGCACTCCCGGCGCCATAAAGACCGTACAGCCGATCACGAGGCAGGGGTCACCGGAAAAAAGGGGTCACGCTGGTTCCACAATCTCTCCCTGAACGTCGTATGCGAACAAACGGCTGCTTCCTCCCGCTGTTCATCGTCATGGTGATCGGCATCCTGACAGGCGCATGTAGAAGCATCGATGCGGGAGGCGGCGATTCGACGCGTCCCAATGTCGTGCTCATCATGACCGACGATCAGGGATACGGAGATTTATCCTTTCATGGCAACCCGATTCTAAAGACTCCCAACCTGGACCGCCTTGCCGAACAGAGCATCCGTCTGACCGACTTTCACGTGGCGCCGGCCTGCACGCCTACACGCGGACAGCTCATGACCGGGCTGGACGCTCTGCGGAACGGCGCCAGCAGTCCACACGGACAGCGAACGCTGCTCAAGCGGGGCCTTACTACCATGGCCGATATTTTCCGGGCAAACGGGTACCGGACGGCGATGTACGGCAAATGGCACCTGGGAGGGAACCATGCGCCCTACCGCCCCCACGAACGCGGGTTTCAAGACGCCGTCTGGTTTCTTCGGGGCGGGGTCCAATCGCATCCCAATTACTGGAACAGCGATCTGATGGACGACCCCTACCTGCACAACGGCGTGTACGAGCCGTACAAGGGGTATGCAACGGATCTGTGGTTCGAGCTGGGCGAGGCGTTCATTCGCCAGGCGAAAGCGGACAGGGAACCCTTCTTTTTGTATCTGCCCCTCAATGCGCCCCATGCCCCGCTGCTGGTACAGAATCGCTACAGGGAGCCGTACAAGCATCTCGACAACAAGGAAACGGCCACCTTTTTCGGCATGATAGCGGGGGTGGACGACCGTATGGGCCGGTTCATGCGTTTTCTGGAAGCGGAAGGACTGCGGGACGATACCATCCTGATATTCCTTACCGATAACGGCACCGCCTACGGGGAAAAGGTATTCAACGCCGGCATGAGGGGGAAAAAGGCATCGCTGTATGAGGGTGGACACCGCGTTCCCTTTTTCATCAGCTGGCCCGAAGGGAATCTTCGACCGCCCGGACCGGCGGATGCGCTTACGGAGGTGCAGGACGTACTGCCTACGCTGATCGATCTGGCCGGGTTGAGTGTACCCCCTGCCCTGCGATTCGATGGGCTCAGCCTGGCTCCGCTGTTGCGTAACCAGCCTCAACCTGAACTGGAGCAGCGTTTGCTCGTGGCGCAGATGCTTGACGCTAAAGGACAGGGGGCGGTATTGTGGAATAAATGGCGCCTCGTCGACAACGCGCTGTATGACATCCAGGCCGATCCGGGACAACAAACCGACGTAGCCGCCTTACACCCGGAGGTGGTAAGGCGCATGAAAAACGAGTATGAATCCTGGTGGGCTTCCGTTGAGCCCGAACTGGTGCTCGAACGCTACGGCCTCGGAGCGGAAAAGGTAATGCTGACGGCCTACGACTGGTGGTATGGGGACCGTGTATACAACTGGCCCCACTTACGGCGCGGCGACAGGTCCAACGGGCGGTATGAGGTGGTCGTAGAAGATTCCGGGGAGTATACCTTCCGGCTCCGCCGGTGGCCTGCCGAGGCCGATGCGGGTATCCGGAAGGGGGTGCCGCAGTTCATTCCCTTTGACTCGTTCATGTCCGACGATCCGAAAATCGACAATTTCCCCGAAGGCAAGGCGCTGGATATCCGGAATGCCCGCGTCCGTATAGGCGGGCAGGAGCAGGAGAAAACCGTGGGAGATGAGGACAAGGAGGTGTCCTTTACATTCAGGCTGCCGGAGGGGCCCACTGATTTGCAAACCTGGTTCGTTACGGCAGACGGGGAGGAATTCGGCGCCTATTACGTGTACGTCGAGAAAAGCCGGTAGGCGAGCCTCGCTCATGCACCCTCGCCGAAGTGCTGATCTGCTTCCTGATCCCGCCGCAGCAAGCACAGGCCAAGATAGAGAACGATGGGGGCCGTTTTCCGGTATGCAGGCCCTTGCACGTCGATGAGCGTCCAGCCGATCGATAAGGACCAGGCGGCAGGTCCGATCCAGCGTATCCACCATGGGAAACGCGCCGCCACGATGGCAAAAAGCTCCTGGGAGAGGCGGCGGCCGATGATACGCCCGATAGCACCGAAAACAACCCGCTTGATGAGGCCGTCCACGACGAGGTGACCGAAGGCTTGCAGCAGCGCCGGTACCGCGAACACCCCGGCCGACCTGGAAAGGAAGGCCATCGCCTGCTCGCTTCCAACTCCAAGATCCTCCAGCATGGCCCGTTGCTCCACCGGCGACATGCGTTCGACCTCTGCGGCTACGTATCCTTCCACAACCGCCCGGAGCAACGCCTCATCGGAGAAGGCGCCCGGGAGGTCCACGTCGAGAAATCGGGCTACGTCTTCGATGATCTCGCGGAATGCCACACCGGGTGGCATTCCGGCAAGCTTGCGGGCCAGGTAGGCCATATCTGCGCTCCCGAGGTAGCGGATTTCGTGCTCCAGCTGCCGGCAGAGGGCATCTCGGGCTTCCGGCGTGCCGCTCTCCTCGAAATGAAGCAGCAGCAGACTCAGGCTGCGGTTGTCGGTAAAGCTGAAGTCGTTCTCGATGATACGTACGAGAAAGAGATAGTCGGCGCCGGTAAGCGATTGCAGTAACGCTTGCATGGATACGGGTGCGAAGGTGCGAATAACAGGGTAAGCGTATCAGACGAGAAACCCGGACCGTAGTTGCAATAGGCATTTCCCGGGGCCATTTATGAATTTCTGGTCATGCTTCGGACAAAAAGCGCTTACCTGAACATGTTAAGGAAAAAAACATCCGGACGGACGTAGCACGGGCTTTCCAGTCCACAGGGCGTATCGTTTCATTGTATTCCGACCCATAATCACGCGGTAGCAATTCATGGCCTTTCAACGTTCGAGCGGCATCCTGCTTCATATCACGTCACTTCCCGGACGGTATGGCATCGGCGATCTGGGAGCAGAGGCATATGCCTTCGCCGACTTTCTGGCAGATGCCGGCCAATCCATCTGGCAGGTGTTGCCGCTCGTCCCGGTAGGTCTCGGCCACTCACCCTATTCCAGCCCTTCTACGTTTGCCGGTAATCCGCTGCTCATCAGCCCGGATCGGCTCGTCGAAGAGGAACTACTCGAACCGGATGATCTGGTCGGCATACCGCACCATGCCGCCGCCGAACTGGTGGACTTCGAGGCGGTCATTCCGTTCAAATACCGTCTGCTCGAACAGGCGTATAGCCGGTTCAAAAGCCGGGGGCGCCATTCGCTCTCCGGCGCATTTCAGGCCTTTCGCGATGAAAACCGCGAATGGCTGGACGACTACGGCCTGTTCATGGCTCTGCGCGAGCGATTCAACGAAACATCCTGGGTAGAGTGGCCGCTGCCCTACGTCCGGCGCGAGGCCGAAGCGCTCATCGCCGCCCGCTCCGAACTGGCCGACCGTATCGAGGCGCAGGAGTTCTGGCAATTCCTCTTCGCCCGACAGTGGTACGCCCTGAAGCGGTATTGCAACGAGCGCTCCATCCGGATATTCGGCGACCTTCCCATTTACGTGGCGCACGATAGCGCCGACGTATGGGGAAACCAGGATCTGTTCTCGCTCGACGAAAAGGGCCGTCCTACGGTCGTAGCGGGCGTGCCTCCGGACTATTTCAGTGCTACCGGCCAGCGGTGGGGCAACCCGCTGTACCGCTGGGACGTAATGCGCGAGCGCGGCTACGGCTGGTGGGCGCAACGCCTGGCCGCCGTGCTCCGGCAGGTCGATATCATTCGCCTGGATCATTTCCGCGCCTTCCAGGGCTACTGGGAAATTCCCGCCCATGAGGAAACGGCCGTCAACGGCCGGTGGATGCCGGGCCCGAGTGTGGATCTGTTCAACGTACTCCGCGACAGGCTGGGGCCGCTGCCCATCGTCGCGGAGGACTTGGGGCTGATCACCGAGGATGTAACCTGGCTGATTCGCACGCTGGATTTCCCCGGCATGGCCGTTCTGCACTTCGCGTTCGATAACGCCGCCGAATCGACGTACCTGCCGCACCGCTACCGACCCAACCTCGTCGCCTATACGGGCACGCACGATAACGATACGACACTCGGCTGGTGGGCCGGCGAAGTCGCACAGGGTCATGACGAAACCGTTTCCTACGCCCGAAAATATCTGGGCGTCACGGGCGAGGAGGACTCCGCGATTCACTGGTCGATGATTCGCATGTTGCAGGCATCCGTCGCCGACATGGTCATCGTACCCATGCAGGATATCCTGGGCCTCGGCAGCGACGCTCGCATGAACACTCCGGGCCGCCCCGAAAACAACTGGGCGTGGCGGTTTACGTGGGATCTGCTCACGCTTGAACAGAAGCAACACCTGCGGATGCTAACGGAGGTATACGGCCGGTTACCGCAGGGCCAGGGGCATCGCTGAAGCTGCTGAAGCATGTAACAATCCGGTGAGGCGGACAGTCAGGGGCACGCAAGCCGAAGCGTCGGGGTAAATACCAACGACACAGGCCGGCGGGGCATGGCATGTCGCCATACCTCATCGCCGCTCGTTTGTATCCCGACCCCTCGCCTTATGATCGCAACGTACCGTTTGCAGCTTCAGCCCGATTTCGATTTTGCCGCCGTTGAATCCGTTCTGCCCTACCTCAGGGATCTCGGCGTGAGCCATATCTACCTTTCGCCCGTAAACGAGGCCCGCATCGGCTCGACCCACGGATACGACGTAATCGACCATAACGAAATACGTAAAGAGCTTGGCGGCCGCGAAGGGTTCGACCGGATGCTGGAAAAAGCCCGAAATGAAGGGTTCGAGTTCATCATCGATTTCGTGCCGAATCATGCCGGCGTCGGACCAAGGAACGTGTACTGGCAGGATGTGCTGGCCTACGGGCCGCATTCGCCCTTCGCCCGCTTCTTCGACATCGACTGGAAGCCGCTGAAACCCGAATTGCAGGGAAAAATTCTTCTGCCGTTTCTGGGCGATACCTACGGCGAGTGCCTGGAGCGGGGAGAGATCACGCTTTCATATGATGACGGCCGGTTTTTCGCCAACTACTTCGACAACAAATACGCGCTCTCGCCCTGCTCGTATGCCACCATTCTGGAGTCGGCGCTGCCCCGCTACGAGCGCACGGAACAGTACTGGACGCTCCGGGACGTGGCCGAATCGTACCGCAAGCTGCAACCCGACGAGCGGGAAAAGGCCGAAGCCTTGAGACCCCGGCTGCTCGTACTCCGGAACCAGATCGACTTCGCGAGCCTGCTTCCTTCCTTACAGGGTGAAGGGCTTCATGAACTGCTTGAAGAACAATACTGGCGGCTTTCTTTCTGGAAAACGGCCGGTTCGGAAATAAACTACCGCCGCTTCTTCGACATAAACGGGCTGGTAGGGCTGCGCATGGAGGACGCGCAGGTATTCTGGGATGCCCATCGGCTGATGGGCGAGCTGCTGGCTCAGCAGGGTATAACCGGGCTGCGTGTGGATCACATCGACGGCCTGTTCGATCCCCATCGCTACCTGGGGGCGCTACGCGACCTCGGCGCGCGGCATATCTGGGTGGAGAAAATCCTGGCCCCCGGCGAAATTCTCCCGGAGGGCTGGCCTGTGGAGGGCACGAGCGGCTACGAATTCCTCAACGACGTTATGGGGGTCTTGCTGAATCCGGCCGCCGAAATCCCGCTCGACCGAACGTACCGCCGTTTCGTGACCGACGCGGAAGGGTATGACGACGTAGTGTATGCCGCCAAGCTGGACGTCATGTCCACATCGCTATCGAGCGAGTTGTTCAGGCTTTCGTATGAGCTGGATCGCATTTCGGAGGCCGATTACCGAACCCGCGATTTTACGCTGGAGGCGCTCCGTAACGCACTGTCAGCCATCGTAGCCTCCTTCGACCGGTACCGCACATACCTGCCTTACGATCCCGAATCGGCCCGGGAGGTGGTTCAGCACGCCGTACACAGGGCCATGCAGCGCAACCACGTGGACGAACCTACGGTGTACGAATTTGCCTCTCGTGTCATCATGGGAGACGTCCGCGATGATCTCCAGCCGATCCGGCAGCTCTGGACAGGGCGGTTCCAGCAGTTCACCGCCCCGGTAGCGGCCAAAGGCACCGAGGATACCGCCTTCTACCGCTATTACCGGCTGACGGCTCTCAATGAAGTGGGCGGCGAACCGTCTCGCTTCGGCGTTCCGATGCAAGCGTTTCATTCGCACAACCGGTTCCGGGCCATTCGCTACCCGCGCAATCTGCTGGCAACGGCCACCCACGACCATAAGCGTGGGGAGGATACCCGAATGCGCCTCATCGCGCTGGGGGAGGTCCCGGAGCTGTGGGACCGGACGGTCGCCGACCTGACGAAAATTGCGGAGCGACACCTGACGGACCGCGGCCCGTCCCGGGCGGACCAGTATCTGTTCTTCCAGACGCTGGCAGCCTTATGGCACAACGCCGACCGGGACGAACTGAGCGAACGCCTGGCGGCTTACATGCTGAAGGCGACCCGCGAAAGCAAAGAAGAGACGAGCTGGCTCAATCTGGACAACGCCTACGAAACCAATCTGCAAACCTTCGTCCGTAACGTCATCGAAGATCCGCAAACGGATGAAGCCCTGTCGGAAATAGCCCACCTGCTGGCACGCTACGGATTTTTCAACACGCTGAGCCAGGTAGTGATCAAGATTACCGCGCCGGGCGTACCGGATATATATCAGGGAAGTGAAATGGGGGATCTGTCGCTGGTGGACCCCGATAACCGCCGCCCCGTGGCCTTCGAGCGCAATGCCAGGCTGTTGAAAGAAATGAAGGATCTGGTCGCCCAACCCGACGAAAAGTACCTGCATCGACTGATTACGGAAGGAGACGCCCGGGCGAAGCTGTACCTCACGGCCCGTATGCTGCACTACCGAAAGCACCATCCGCAAGTATTCGAGGGTTCGTACCGGGCGCTGGAGACCGATGAAGAAGGAACGTGCCACTGGGTGACTTATTCGCGCGAGCATGAGGGCGAAGCCTTGCTGGTTGCGGTCCCTCGCTTTCCCGGTACGTGGGACCAGCACCGCGAGGTGCGCATTGCTCTCCCACCGGAGTTGCAGGGCCGGCAGTGGATGGACGTATTTACGGGCCGGCCTTATCGCTTCGATCGGTTCGTGGAGACGGGCGCCCTCTCTACGCCGTGGTCCGTGCTTGCGAGTGACGCCGTAACGCTCGCTCAACCGGCAGAGGCGACAGCGCGTAGAACCATCAGGAGATGAGGGTTGATGACCGCCATTTCCGTAGGAAAGAACTGTTCAGGCCATGACGGATCCTGAAACTCCGGAGCCACGTCCCAGTGTGTCGGATGGGCCGCCTCGGCCTGGGGCAGCTTGAACCCGATGGGCAAATCGCCGATGTTGAACAGCAGGAGAAACGTATCGTCCGTTAACGGGCGACCCTGCCGATCAGCGCCCCCGAAGCGGTCGCCCCGCAGCAGGAGGCCGAAGGCCGGGATGTCGCTGCGAGTCCAGTCGGCCGCGCTCATCTCGCGCCCGTCCGGATGCCACCAGAGCGCGTCTTTGGCCTGTACGTCCCCACCGGCTCTGCCCGTCAGGAAGTGCCTTCTGCGAAACGTCGGGTGCTTCTTGCGAAACGCAACGGCGTCCCGTACGAAACCGAGGAACCGGCGCTTCCGTTTATCCAGGTCCCAGTCGTACCAGTTGACCTCGTTATCCTGGCAGTAGGCGTTGTTGTTGCCGCCCTGTGTGCGGGAGAGTTCGTCGCCGCCGAGGATCATCGGCACGCCCTGTGAAAGCAGAAGGGTAGCCATGAGACTGCGTTTGCGCTGCTCCCGGCATTGCAGCACCTGCACGTCCTCGGTGGGGCCTTCGTGCCCGCAGTTGATGCTGTAGTTGGGTTCGTGGCCGTCGCGGTTGTGCTCCCGGTTGGCCAGGTTATGTTTGCGGAGGTAGCTGACGAGGTCCTCAAGCGTAAAACCGTCGTGGGCCGTAATGAAGTTGATCGAGGCGGATGGGCGACGCCCCGATGTCTCGTAAAGGTCGCTCGAACCGGTGAACCGCGTGGCGAATTCGCCGATGAGGCCCCGGTCGCCGATCCAGAAGCGGCGCACGGCATCCCGATACCGGCCGTTCCATTCCGCCCATTGCCACGGAAAGCTGCCCACCTGATACCCTCCCGGGCCTACGTCCCACGGTTCCGCGATGAGTTTCACCTTGCTGAGCACGGGGTCCTGCTGGATCACCTTGAAAAAGGCGGATAGCATATCGATTTCGTATAGCTCGCGGGCCAGCGTAGCCGCCAGATCGAATCGGAAACCATCCACCCGCATTTCGGTGACCCAGTACCGCAGGCTGTCCATGATGAGCTGCAATACGTACGGGTTTCCGGCGTCGAGCGTATTCCCCGTGCCGGTGTAATCCATCAGGTAGCGCGGCGTATCGGGGTGCTCCTTGTAATAGGATAGATTGTCGATGCCCCGGAAAGACAACGTAGGGCCCATGTGGTTGCCTTCCGCCGTGTGGTTGTACACCACGTCGATGATGACCTCGAAGCCGGCGGCATGAAGGGCGCGGACCATCATCTTGAACTCGCGCACCGCATTTGCCGGGTCGCCCGTGGCATACTCCGGCTCCGGGGCGAAATATGCCAGCGTATTGTAACCCCAGTAGTTGTGCAGGCCGTTCTGCACCAGATGCCGATCCTGTACTTTGGCGTGCACCGGCAGAAGCTGGATAGTGGTGACCCCGAGTTGTTTGAGGTGATCCAGGATAGGCTCGGATATGAGACCGAGATACGTTCCGCGCAGGTTTTCCGGGACGTCCGGATGGAGGCGGCTGATGCCTTTAACGTGGGTTTCGTAAATGATGGTCTCCTCCCACGGAATGTTCGGCGAGCGGTCGTCTCCCCATTCGAAACGCTCCTCCACGACGGCTCCAAGGGGGGCGTACGGAGCGCTGTCTCTGGCGTCGAAGGATAAATCGGCATCCTTGTGGCCGATCTCATAGCCGAAGAGGCTGTCGTGCCATTGCAGCCGCCGCCCAATGGCGCGGGCGTAGGGGTCCAGCAGGACCTTGTTCGGGTTGAACCGGTGCCCGTCTTCCGGAGCGTACGGACCATAAACCCGGTAGCCGTACAACTGACCCGGGCGAATGCCGGGGATGTAGCCGTGCCATATCGGGCCGGTGCGCTCCACCAGCGGAACGACGGCCGACGGAGCCCGGTCTGAGGCCCTGTCGAACAGCAGCAGCTCCACGCCCGCGGCCCGTGATAAGGGGTCCGGTTCCGGGATTTCACCCCGGTCAAACGCATTCTCGGTGTACAGAGCGAAGTTTACGCCCAACCCGTCCCAGGTGGCCCCCAGTGGGAAGGGCCTGCCGGGCAACACCGTGGGTTGTTTATATGTGGCGGTACCTACCTGCCTGTTCGTGGCGTATCGAGTAAGCATAGGAATGAGTCGGGTGGTCGATTCACCGGCCTTTCCGGCCCGAATCTGGAAACGAAAGTAACATTAGGGTGCAAAGCGAGACCTTATCTTGCCCTCGGCTTACCATAGTGCATCGCATAGATGCTCGGTCGGGTTTCGGGTTTCCTTTCCGATCCCCTAATATCGGCTTTAACGATTCATCATGTATAAAAAAGAAAACTTGAAGGCAGCGGCCCTTCCCGAATCGTGGTCGCGCGTGGTGCTGGTCTGGGTAAAACCTGAGATAGACGGGGGGCGCTGGCCTATCGCCCGGTCCCAGGGTGAACCGGTCGAGGTGACGGCCGGATTCGTTGTGGACGGTCATGAGAAACTGGGGGTGGAGTTATTGTACGCGCACCAGTCGGGCTACGAGCAGTGCGCCCGGATGACCCTGAAGTACAACGACGAGTACGAGGGTCGTTTTACGGTTGCCGAGCTCGGCGTATATCGGTACCGGGTACGGGCATGGCTCGATCGGTTCGCGACGTGGCAGGACCAGTTTGCCCGGCGCGTCAGAGGAAACGAGAGCGCCTACGAACTGAAAAGCGAGTTGCTCGAAGGGGCCGCGCTGTTGCACGAAGCATTGGGTGTAGCGAGCGGAGATGACGGAGAGCGGATTGAACGGTACATCATCCGTTTCGAAAACGGAGATACGGAGGCCGGTCTTGAACCCGACGTTCTGGAACTGGCGCAGCGCAACGACCCTCGCAAGGGCGCCGTGGAAAGCCGGACGCTGGAAGTCCGGGTCGATCCTGTGCCGGCCCGCTTCAGCGCCTGGTATGAGTTTTTCCCCCGGTCGGCGGCCTCCGAGCCCGGCAAGCACGGTACGCTGGACGATGCGGCAAAATTGCTGCCCCGGATCAAGGAACTCGGATTTGACATCGTTTACCTGCCGCCCGTACACCCCATCGGCATCTCGCACCGAAAGGGTAAAGATAACGCCACGGTAGCCGAAAAAGACGACCCCGGCAGCCCCTGGGCCATCGGCGGCAAAATGGCGGACGGCAAGCAGGGCGGCCACAAGAGCGTGCATCCCGAGCTTGGCGGCATCGAGGCGTTCGATCGTTTCGTGGAGCAGGCCGCCCGAAACGACCTGAAGGTAGCTCTGGATATCGCCTTCCAGACCTCACCCGACCACCCGTACGTACAGGAACACCCGGAGTGGTTCAGGCATCGGCCGGACGGCACCATTCGATACGCCGAAAATCCCCCGAAGAAATACCAGGACGTTTATCCGTTCGACTTCGAATCGGAACACTGGCAGTCTCTATGGATCGAGCTCAAAAGCGTATTCGAGTTCTGGATCGATCACGGGGTGCGGGTATTCCGGGTGGATAACCCGCACACGAAACCGTTCGCGTTCTGGGAGTGGTGTCTCGGCGACCTTCGCTCGCGCCATCCCGACCTCATTTTCCTGGCCGAAGCGTTCACGCGGCCCAAGACGATGTACCTGCTGGCGAAGCTCGGCTTCAACCAGAGCTACACGTATTTCACGTGGCGTAATACAAAAGCCGAACTGACCGAATACGCGGAAGAGCTCTTCCAGACGGATGTGGTAGAATTTTACCGCCCCAACTTCTGGCCGAACACCCCCGACATCCTGCACGAATACCTCGTCCACGGAGGCCGGCCCGCCCACATAATCCGCCTGGCCTTAGCCGCTACCCTGTCATCGGCGTATGGCCTGTACGGGCCGCCCTACGAGCACATAGCGAACCAGCAGCATCCGGAACGCGAAGAATACGCCGGCAACGAGAAGTACGAAATACGCAACTGGAACTGGAACGACCCGCATTCGCTCCAGCCGCTCATGCGCCGGATCAACCGCATCCGGAAGGAAAACCCGGCGTTGCAACACATGCGGAACCTGCGTATCCACGTGACCGATAATGCGCAGATTCTGGCTTACAGCAAGCAAACCGAGGACAATCTGGTTCTCGTGGTGGCCAACCTCGATCCCCACCACGTACAGAGCGGATGGGTGCATCTTCCCCTCAAGGAACTCGGCATCGAGGAAAATCGGTCTTACGAAGTGTACGATATGCTCGGCGGCGAATGGTATTTCTGGAACGGGTCGCACAACTTCGTGCGGCTGGATCCCCACGTGCTGCCTGTCCATATTCTGCGCGTACAGCGCACCGTACGTACGGAGAAAGATTTCCCGCTTTTTCAGTAATCCGACCGGTCCCTCCCTTCATTCCACCGACAAGGTATGAGCACTTCGTTCATCAATGATCCGCTCTGGTACAAGGATGCCGTGATCTATGAGTTGCACGTACGGTCGTTTTTCGATGCGAACAACGACGGATTCGGCGACTTTCAGGGGATGCGGCAGAAGCTGCCTTACCTCGAATCGCTGGGCGTAAACACGTTGTGGTTGCTGCCGTTTCTGGAAAGCCCGCTTCAGGACGACGGGTACGATACATCGGATTACTACAACATCCTGCCGGTGCACGGCACGCTCGACGACTTCAAGGCCTTCCTGGACGAAGCCCACCAGCGGGGTATGCGGGTCATTACCGAACTGGTGCTCAACCACACCTCCGACCAGCACCCGTGGTTTCAGGAAGCCCGCGATTCCGCCTCACCCCGACACGACTGGTACGTCTGGAGCGACACCACCGAGCGGTACAAGGAGGCCCGTATCATCTTCACCGATACGGAAGTCTCGAACTGGACCTGGGACCGCAAGGCCGGCAAATACTACTGGCACCGGTTTTTCAGCCATCAGCCGGATCTGAATTACGACAACCCGGACGTGCGCCGGGCCATGAAGGAGGTCATGTTTTACTGGTTCGACCTCGGGGTGGACGGCCTTCGTCTGGATGCGGTGCCCTATCTGTACGAGCGGGAAGGAACGAATTGCGAAAACCTGCCCGAAACCATCCGGTACATCTCCGAACTTCGGCAAGCTATCGAGGAGCGGTACGGCCCGGGAAGGGTGCTGCTTGCCGAAGCCAACCAGTGGCCCGAGGATACCCTGCCCTATTTCGACGGGGGGAAGGGGGTACAGATGGCCTTCAATTTCCCCGTGATGCCCCGCATGTACATGGCCCTGCGCCGCGAAAGCCGCCGGCCGCTCGTCAGTATGCTGGAGCTTACCCAGGACATCCCCGAGCCCTGCCAGTGGGCCATCTTTCTCCGCAACCACGACGAGCTCACCCTCGAAATGGTCACCGACGAGGAGCGGGATTACATGTACCACGAGTACGCCACCGACTCCCGGTTCCGGATCAACGTGGGCATACGCCGCCGGCTCGCCCCGCTGCTCGGCCACGAGCGCAGGCGCATCGAACTGATGAACGCCCTGCTACTGACGCTGCCGGGCAGCCCCGTAATCTACTACGGCGACGAGATCGGCATGGGCGACGACCCGTTCCTCGGAGATCGCAACGGCGTCCGGACACCCATGCAGTGGAGCCCGGATAAAAACGGCGGCTTTTCGCGGGCGCCGCATCATCGGCTTTTCATGCCGAGCATCGGGCACGGTCCGTACAGCTATTCATTCATCAACGTGGAGGATGCGGAGAACGACCCCCATTCCCTGCTGAACTTCATGCGTCGCCTGCTGGCGCTTCGGCGGCAGTTCGTCCACGTTCTGGGCCGTGGAACCCTGAAGGTCCTCCCGGTGGAAAACCAGAGCGTCCTGGCCTTCATTCGCGAGTATGAAGGAGAGCGCATATTCGTGATAGTCAACCTGTCACGCTTTTCGCAGTCGGCTTTCCTGCCCGTCACCGACGACCTCAAAGGGTGCGTGCCGACCGAGTTGTTCAGCAAAACACCGTTCCCCCCTTTCGCCGATACACCGTACCATTTCCTGCTCGGCCCGCACGGGTTTTACTGGTTCTCTTTACAGTCGCAAGAGATGGTGGACAGCCTGCTTGCAGAAGGACCGGAAGCCATCGAGCACGGCGAGGGCCTGCCCATACTCGACGTGTCGGAGGGATTGCATAACCTGCTGGTCCGGACGATGGCCTCCGGTAACGGGATCGAACAGATTCAGGCGCTGCTGCCGCGTTTCGTAGGCCGCCAGCGGTGGTTCGGCTCGAAGGACCAGGCGATCGAAAAGGTGACCATTCTGGATGCCGTAAGGCTCCGGGCTACACCTGTACCGGTATACCTTACCGTGCTGGAAGTATATCTCCCGACCGGACGGGAACAGTATCTGTTGCCGCTGATGCTTGGGTACGGAGAAGATGCGGAAGCCGTATTTCAGCAACGGCCAACGGCCGCCCTCGCGTGGGTGCAGAGCCCGGAAGGGCGCGGATTGCTTTTCGACGCAACGGCCGGCCCACTCTTCTGGACCAGCCTGTTCTCGTGGTGGCAATCCGGATCGAAAGGCCGCTCGCTGCTCGGTACGTATGCTTCCAGCCTGAGCGACCCGGCTCGCACGACGGAAATAACCGACGCCCGGGTCCTCTCCGGCGAGCAAAGCAACTCGTCGGCGATACTGGGCGGGCGGTATTTCGCCAAACTCTACCGACGGCTCGAAACGGGCGCCAATCCGGAAACGGAGCTGCTGGAGCACCTTACGGCCGCCGGCTTCCCGTTCATCCCCCGGTTGCACGGGCAGATCGCATTTCAGCGGGGCGAAACCCGGACGACCATCGGCATCCTCCAGCAGGCCCTGGATGTGGAGTCCGACGGCTGGGTGCACGCGCTGGACATGATGAAACGCTTCCTGGACCGCGTGGCCGGCGCAGCGCCCCCCCCCGACGGCTTTCCGACGGTGTACCTGGACCCCGTACCGGTGTGGATCGAGGAAGTGGCTCCGGAGATGCTCTCGCTGGCCCGTCTCCTGGGTGTGCGGACCGCCGAACTGCACCGGGCGCTTTCCCGGGCGTCGCAGCCGGGCCTTTCGCCCTCCGAAGGCTCTCCGGAGGACATGCGCCGGCTCGTGGAACGCGTCCGGAACGAAGTACAGGAAACGCGCCGTATGCTTGCGGAAAGCGATGGGGTAATCGGCCATGCGCTGGGCGACGACGCCTGGGAGATCGGCCTGCAACGGCTCGAACGGCTGCTCGGATATGATCCGCCTCTCGAAAAAATACGAATCCACGGAGACTATCACCTGGGGCAGGTAATCCGGTCGGAAGGGGAATTCTACATACTCGACTTCGAAGGCGAACCCGCCCGGTCGATGGAGGAACGGAGGCAGACCGATTATGCTTTCCGTGACGTAGCCGGCATGTTGCGCTCCATCGAATATGCCGCCCGGGCAGCCTGGCACGAATACAGAGGCCGGGAGGCATCGTTGGAGGGATGGACCGACCGCATCGTTCGATGGTGCGAAGCCTCCTTCCTGGACGCCTATTACCGCACTTCGGGAGAAGACCGTTTCGTTATGCCCCTCCCCATCCGGGAGCCTTTCCTCTGGACGTACCTGTTCGACAAGGCCCTGTACGAAGTTCGTTACGAGCTCAGCCACCGGCCGGACTGGACGTGGCTTCCGCTCGAAGGACTCAATCGCTTGCTCCGTATCGCCTGGCAACAGGAAAAAGGTCCGGAGCCTACCCGATCCCGATAACCAATCCGAATCATACTACATGTCCTGGCTTACTTCAGACGACATTCAACGGTGGCAGAACGGCGCATTCGTGGACAGCTACCGAAAGATGGGGGCGCACCCCACTCCCGACGGCGCCTGGTTCAGCGTGTGGGCGCCCAATGCGGATGAAGTGGCCGTGCTGGGCGAATTCAACAACTGGGATCCGGGCGCGTCCAGGCTGGAGCGTACGGACGGGGGTCTGTGGCAGGGGCTGATTGCGGAAGCCCGCCCGGGGCAGCATTACAAGCTGCGGCTGAAAAGAGGGTATTACACCGTCGATAAAGCCGATCCGTATGCCTTCGCTCTCGAACCGCCCGCCGCGTCGGGCAGCGCGGTGGCGGGGCTGGCCTCCATCATCAACGGGTTGGAGTACGACTGGCACGATGCGGCCTGGATGGAACGCCGCCGGGGACCCGAAACGCTATCCGACCCGGTGGCTATTTATGAAGTGCACCTGGGCTCCTGGATGCACAAAGTCCACGGCGTATCCTACGGCTACCGGGACATCGCGGAGCCGCTGGCCGACCACGTTGAAAAACTGGGGTTCACCCACATCGAGCTGCTCCCCATCATGGAGCATCCGTACTACGGATCGTGGGGATATCAGGTGGTCGGATACTACGCCCCTACTTTCCGGTACGGCTCTCCGCAGGACCTGATGTTCTTCATCGATTACATGCATCAGCGGGGAATCGGGGTGATCGTGGACTGGGTGCCGGCCCATTTCGCCACCGATCCGCAGGGGCTGGTATATTACGATGGGACGCCCCTGTTCGAATACGAGGATACCCGAATGCGGTATCACCCGGACTGGGGAACCTACGTGTTCGATTATCACAAGCCGGGTGTGAAAAACTTCCTGGTTTCCAATGCCCTGTTCTGGCTCGACAAGTACCACGTGGACGGGTTGCGTTTCGATGCCGTCGCTTCGATGCTTTACCGGGATTACTCCCGTAAGGAGTGGACGCCGAACATGTTCGGCGGCCGCGAAAACCTGGAAGCCATCGATCTGCTCAAGCAGGTCAACGAAACGGTATACAGCCGGATTCCGAACGTGCTGATGATTGCGGAAGAGTCCACGGCGTGGCCCGGCGTCTCGCAGCCGACGTTCAACAACGGCCTGGGCTTCCTGTATAAATGGAACATGGGCTGGATGCACGATACCCTGGCCTACATCGAGGAGGACCCGGTCCACCGGAGGTATCACCACGGCAACCTGACCTTTCCGCTGGTGTACGCCTGGTCCGAGCACTACACACTCCCCCTGTCGCACGACGAAGTCGTCCACGGCAAGGGATCGCTCTGGGGCAAAATGCCCGGCGACCCCTGGCAGAAGGCGGCCAATTTGCGGTTGCTGTACGGGCATCAGATCGGCCACCCCGGTAAAAAACTGTTATTCATGGGATGCGAGTTCGGTCAGGAAAGGGAATGGAGCCACGATACTTCCCTGGACTGGCATCTGCTGAACGACCCCCTCCACCGGGGTATCATGACCTGGCTGCGGGACCTGCTCATGCTGTACCGCACGCATCCGGCGCTGTGGAACGACGAACCGCACGGATTTCAGTGGATCGACCTGAGCGATGCCGATCAGAGCGTCGTCAGCTACCTCAGGCGCTGCGAGGGCCGCGAGCTGGTGTTCGTATTCAACTTTACGCCCGTCCCCCGCTTCAACTACCGTATCGGCGTGCCGGAGGAAGGGTTCTGGGTCGAGCGATTGAATTCGGACAGCGCTCAGTACGGCGGCGGCGATGTCGGTAATTATGGCGGCGTTGAAACGACGCCCGTACCCTATCACGGCAGGCCGGCGTCCGTGGTGCTTACGCTCCCGCC
>CBDUBS010000068.1:0-17262 GCA_965365445.1 uncultured bacterium
GCGACGCGTCAGGTTGTACTCGGCCGTTACGCGCTGCATGATGCGGTCGCGAACCGAGGGATCCCGCACCAGCCGGGCGTACATGGCCATAACCTCCGGATCGGCCGAAAGCACGGTGGTGGCTACGTTGCTCAGTACATAATGCAGGGGCGGCCACGTCGGGAACGCCTGAAGGACCTGCTTGAAGCCATCCGGGTCGTCCGCTTCCAGCCGGTGGAGGGCCGTTCCGGCCCCATACCAACCGGAGAGGTAGAACCGCGACTGGTTCCACGAGAACACCCACGGAATGGCCCGGAGGTCGGCCAGAGTGCGTTTGCCCGTGCGCCGTGGCGGCCGCGAACCGTGGCGGCTTGCCTCGATGGCGTCGATCGGGGTGGCTTCGCTGTAGAAGGTCAGGAAACCGTCGTCGGAGAGAAGTTCGCGGTAGGCGATGCGGCTTTCTTCCGCCATACGCCCCATGAGCCGCTCCAGGTCGGCGTGGTTTTCCACAGGCTCATCGGGCATGAGCGTTTCAGCGGTAACACCCGCCGTAAGGAGTTCCAGGTTATATACCGCCGTGATTTTGTTGGCGTATTTTTGCGCGATCGTCTCGCCCTGCTCCGTCATGCGGAAGTCGCCCCGGAGCGACCCAAGGGGCAGGGCGTGCAGGAATCGGTGTGTGGGCCCGGCCCCCCGGCTGATGGCTCCGCCCCGGCCGTGGAAAAAGCGCAGTCGCACACCGAGCCCGTCCGCCAGAGCGGTAAGCTCTTCCTGGGCCCGGTAGAGCGCCCACTGGCTGGCTAGGATGCCTCCATCCTTATTGCTGTCGCTGTACCCGATCATTACCTGCTGCACCGGCATATCCAGTCCATCGCGGCGGCGGCGGTAGGCAAGGCTGCGGCGGGTGAACGGATGCTCCAGGAACGCCTTCAATACTGCCGTAGACCGCTGCAAGTCCTCGATGGTCTCGAACAGCGGGGTTACTTCGAGCGGGCATACCAGGCCGTCGGGCGTGTCGATGAGCAGTCCGGCCTCGCGAGCGAACAGATAGACGTGCAGCAGGTCCGAGGCGTTTCGCGTCATGCTCACGATGAGGGCCCCCAACCCGCTCGGGCCGTGGCGCTCGTGGTGCTCGGCCAGCACCCGCAGCGACCCTACGACGTCGCCCGCCGGTCCCTCCACACGGGAGCCGGGTGGCAGGAACGGCCTCCGCCCGTTCAGTTCCGCGTCGAGGAATTCCCGGCGCCGTTCGTCGCTCCAGTCCCGGAAGCCGGCCGGGCTGCCGAAAGAAAGCGTAAGAAGTTGTTCGAGGGCTTCGTCGTGGAAGCGGCTGTTTTGCCGCACGTCCAGTGTGGCCAGATGAAACCCGAAGCAGCGGGTTAGCTCGATGACCGGCTGCACGTCCGCGCGAGCCAGGCGGCCGGCATCCACGCTGATGAGGCTGTCGCGGAGCAGTTCCAGGTCCGCCAGCAGATCTCCGGCCCTCGGGTAGTGGTACGCGTCGTGTTCCTCCGCAGGCAGGGCCGCCCGCATCAGGCCGACGAATTGGCGCCACGGTTCATCCGGATTTCGGGAAAGGATTTTTCGGCCCCGCTCGCCAAGGTCCGCCGCCAGTTGTTCCAGGCGTTCGCTGAGCGCGGCGGGCCGGCTCTGGAGCCGCTCCGAGAGGCTCAACCGGGCGGCCAGATCGCTCAGGAGGGACCGCAGCAGATCCAGCGCCGTTTGCCTGAGTTCTCGTAACGAGCGGGCCGTCGTTTCGGCCGAGACGAACGGGTGTCCGTCCCGGTCGCCGCCCACCCACGTACCGAACCGGATCTGTGGGAACCCGTGGCCGTTTTGCAGCAGGTTTGTGTCGAAGCCGGTGGCTTCCCACGCCTGTTCGAGCCGCCGGCGGAGCACCGGCAGCACGATGGGAAATACGTGGCGCAGGTAGTACAGTACGTTGCGCAGTTCCGATTCCACATCCGGTCTTTCGAGGTAGATTTCGCCGGTTCGCCAGAGGCGTTCCAGTTCGGCCTTTATCTGCTCCCGGATGCCCTGCTGCTCCAGCGGGGTGTAGCGCGTGTTTTCCCGTTGAACCAGCAGCAGGTACAGCCGGCGGTAGTGTTCCAGCACCGTCGTGCGTTTCGCCTCGGTCGGGTGAGCCGTCAGCACCGGTTCGATACGCACCTCGGGCAGCGCCGCTGCGATTTCGTCGCCCGTAATGCCGGCGTCCTTCAACCGGCCGAGCTGCCGCCCGAACAGACCCGACTCGAAGGCCGGGCCGTAGGCGGTCTCGATGTCCCGCCGGTGCTGCGCCGCAGCGTTCTCCTCGGCCATGTTCAGCAACTGGAACGCAATCGAGAAAAGCTGGGCGGGCGCTTCGCCCTGCGAACCCTCGGAGGGAGATTGCCACGGTAGTGCGCGGGCCAGTTCCGGCTCGCCTCCTTCATCCAGCACTTCGCGAAAGCACCCGATCAGGAAGACAAGATCGCGCTCTACTTTCTCCAGCGCCGCCATGCGGGATTCGGCGGGGGTAGGCGCATTGGACGGGGCTTCGGGTACGGACATGGGGAACCGCGTTTTCGTTACAGGGTCAAAAGCCGGCCATCGATGGGGTGCATCCCCCCGACGGGGGGCCGCAACACCCGTTGTGAAGCGGGTTTACGGCAGCACCCTTTCATGACCTTCACTAAACGAGACGTTCGGTAGTGGAGGTTTTTTGGTGTCCGCCGCCGATCCAAAAACCCTGTTACGACCGTTTCGTTTCCCGATGCTCGTCAACATCCTGTTTATCCTGATCGGTATCATGGGGCTGTTTTTCGGCGCCGACTGGCTCGTTCGGGGGAGTTCCAGCCTCGCCCTCCGGCTCGGTCTGACGCCCCTCGTCGTGGGGCTGACCGTCGTGGCTTTCGGTACGAGCAGCCCGGAGCTTATCGTAAGTCTGCGGGCTGCCTTCGGGGGCTCGGGGGATATTGCCGTCGGAAACGTAGTCGGTTCCAACATCATCAACATCGGGGTGATTCTGGCCGTGGCGGTGCTGCTGCGCCCGATTGCCATTCAGCGGCAGATCCTGCGCTTCGACGCGCCCGTGATGGTGATCTGCTCGTTCGTTCTCGTGCTGATGCTTGCCGACGCCCGCCTGGTTCGGTGGGAGGGCGGCCTGCTCGCGGCGGGGCTGTTTCTGTACATCGGGTTTAACCTGTGGGAAGCCCGCCGCGAGCACCTGGCCGGCATCCCGGAGCCTCACCTGAACGATGAACGCCCGGATCGGAGCGTCCTGCTCGATGTCGTATTGATGATCGCCGGGCTCGGGGCGCTCGGCCTCGGGGCCAATCTGCTCGTGCGCGGCGCTTCGGAAATAGCCCGCACGTTCGGCTGGAGCGAGGCGTTCATCGGCCTGACCATCGTGGCCGTTGGCACGAGCCTGCCGGAGCTGGCAACCTCGCTCGTAGCGGGCTTCCGGCGCGAAGCCGACATCGCCGTGGGCAACGTCATCGGGTCGAACGTGTTCAATATCCTCGGCATTCTGGGCATATCCTCGCTCGTCATTCCGCTGGAGGCCGGGGGCATCGGCCGCGTCGATCTTTTCGTGATGCTTGCGGCGTCGATGGTCGTACCCGCGCTCATGTTTTCCGCCCGCACGCTCGTTCGGTGGGAAGGCGGGCTGCTCCTGACCGGGTACCTGGGTTACCTCGTATACCTCATTTACCTTCTTCCGTGACGTGCATACTCCATATTCGTCACGATAAGATGATGAAAGCCTTCACCTTCGGTGGAGGGGGCTACGGGTCAATCGAGCTCCGTGCGCATCAACCGGAGCACGCGCCGTTCGAAATCGTACCCTAGCTCGCGCCGGAGGGCGTCTATGTTGCCGTCCTCGATGTTCATGACATGCACGTACAGCGTGCGGCGATCCTCCGACACGTCCAGGCTCAGCGACCCCGGCGTGAGCGAGATGAGGTTGGCGAGAACGGTGATTTCGAGGTCGGATTCAGCTTCCAGCGGCAGCGCCACGATGCCCGGCTGCATCGTGAGCCGGGGGGAGAGCACGTCGCGGGCAACCCGGAGGCTCGAAAGCACCAGTTCGGCCAGGTAGAAAATGCAGAAGCCCGCCAGCCGCCACAGGCCGGTGTAATACACCGATGGCCCCAGCACCGGCCGGACGGCCCAGAGCACCAGGTACCCGAGCACGAACCCGGCCGTGAATACGCCGGGGTTCAGCTCGCCGTTTACCGCCGACCATAAAAGCGCCAGAAGCAGGTTCAGTAAAAACAGGTTCATGAGCTACCTCCAAGAACGGCATCGACGTAGATCTGCGGGTCCAGCATCACCGCCGCCGCCCGGGTAGCCCCCGCCAGCAGCGGCTCCGCCCACACGCCGATGGCCAGTGTGACGAGCGCCAGACCGAGGATCGGGACGGCCATAAGGATCAACGAACGACGGGATGGAAGGGCGGGGGAGGGGGCTTCCTGCGGCTTCCAGAACGCTCCGTTCCATATCTTCGTCATGGAGAGCAGTGTGAGCAGTCCGGCAACCAGCGCCGCCGCAACGATCGGGTAGGATCCCGTTTCCAGGCCGGCCCGGATCAGAATGAACTTGGCCCAGAAGCCCGAAAGCGGAGGGAAGCCGGCCAGCGAGAACGCGGGAATGACAAACAGCGCCGCCAGCCAGGGTCGGCTGCGGTACACGCCGCCCATCTCAGCGAGCTCGAACGAGCCGTTGATGCGGGCGGCCGCCCCGGCCACGAGAAACAGGTTGGTTTTTACTATAATATGGTGCACCACATAGAATACGGCCCCCACGAGGGCCAGCGGAGTGTACAGGGCCAGCCCCATCACCATGTACCCGATCTGGCTGATGACGTGGAACGAGAGAATACGCCGCACGTCCGACTGCGCCACCGCCCCGAGCACGCCGAAAAGCATCGTGAGCCCCGACAGCGCCAGCAGCACCGGCTGGAGGGGCGTGCCTTCCAGTGGAAACAGCAGTGTGAATGCCCGGATGAGGGCGTACACCCCCACTTTCGTGAGCAACCCGGCGAACACCGCCGAGACTACAACCGGGGGCGTATGGTACGAGGCCGGAAGCCAGAAGTAGAGCGGGAACAGGGCCGCCTTGATCCCGAACGCCGTCAGGAACAGCACCGACACCATCACGACAAGGCCCGGCTCCGGGTAGGCCGCCAGCCGCAGCGAAAGGTCGGCCATGTTGAGGGTGCCGGCCATTCCGTACGTCAGCCCGATGGCCGCCAGGAAGCACAGCGAGGCGACAAGGTTCACGAGCACGTAGGTCAGCGCCCCCCGGATCTGCTCCCGGCCGTTTCCGAGCACCAGCAATACGAACGACGCGATGAGCAGCACCTCGAACCATACGTACAGGTTGAACAGGTCGCCTGTCAGGAACGCTCCCGTCACGCCGCCGAGCAGCACCTGCATCATGGGGTAGAAATGCAGCCGCTCCCTCAGCCGGTCGGGCATTCCCAGGCTGTATACGGCTGCGGCCAGTCCCACCATTCCGGTAACCAGCACCATGAGGGCGGAGAGCATGTCGGCTACGAGCGATATCCCGAAGGGGGCCGCCCAGTCGCCGATCTGCACCACCTGTACGCCGTCCGTCCAGACGGCTCGCACCAGCCATATACCCGCCGCCAGATGCAGCCCGCCGGCCGCCACATTCAGCCGCCGTCCCCAGCCGCCGAGCAGCATGGCCGCCGCTGAAATGAACGGGATCAGGAGCGGCGCCGTCAACAGATAGCTCATGTCGTGCCCTCGCGTTCGGTCACACCGGCATCCACCGTGCCGAAGTGGCCGTACGAGCGCAGCACCAGCACCAGAAAGAAGGCCGTCAGGCCGAAGCTGATGACGACGGCCGTAAGAACCAGCGCTTGCGGGAGCGGATTTGCGGCTGCGTCGGCCAGCGGGTGTACAGGCGGGGCGGCGCGGGCTACCCGGCCCATCGCCAGCAGCAGCAGATTGACGGCGTGACTGAGCAGCACTAGTCCGAAGAACACCCGGATCAGGTTTCGCTGCAACACGAGGTACACCCCGGTTGTCGTCAGCACACCCACCAGGACGGTAATCAGTATCGTCATTGGACTGTTCTCGTTTCGAGACGGTCGGATCGGGAGGCCGCTTTTTCCAGGGCCAGCGCACTCGTCAGGGTGAACCCGACCACCACCAGGTACACCCCTACGTCGAACAGCAGGGGGGTGCCGAGTTTGACCGTCTGCTGCCCGAGCACGACGGTTACCCACTGGCCCGTCATGTACGGTTCGGAGGCGGCGGCGGCCAGAAACCCGGCTGCCAGACTCACGGCCAGCCCGACGGCCATCCACCATCGGGGGTCCCGGCGCAGCAACCGTTCCACGGCTACCCGCCCGTAGGCCGTCAGGTGAAGCACGAACGCGCCCGCAGCGGTCAGCCCGCCTATGAACCCCCCTCCGGGCTCGTTGTGGCCGCGCCACAACAGGAACAGCGAGGCCAACAGCAGCACCGGGATCATCAGCCGCGTGGCCGTCATCAGGATGACCGACTGACGCCATGCCAGACCGACGCTCCGGGGCAGGAGTCCGTGCCGTGCCAGCGCGAACATGCCGAATGCCGCCACGGCCAGCACCGTGATTTCGCCGAGCGTATCCAGCGCCCGGAAATCGACCAGGATGACGTTCACCACGTTCCGCCCGAATCCTTCCGGTACGCTCCGCCCGATGAACCAGTCGGAGACGTACGGATCGAAGGGCTGCGCCGTAACGGCCAGCGTGAGCCATGCCATTGCCAGCCCGGCCCCTGCGGCAAAAGCCGGTTTCAGCCACCCCGGATGATGTTCCTTTCGGGGCAGCCGCGGAAGCCGCGCCGCCACCAGCAGCAGAATCACCACGATCAGGGTTTCGACCAGCATCTGCGTCATTGCCAGGTCCGGCGCGCCCAGACTGAGGAACAGCAGGGCTATGCCAAATCCGGATACGCCCAACACGATTACGGCGGCCAGCCGGGAGCCGAGCACCACCACGGCGACCGCTCCGGCAGCCACTATCCCCCCTATGGCCCATTCATGGGGTAAGGGAGCGGGCCCGGCCGAAATGGCCCAGCCGGGGAGTCCGTACCATACCATCGCTCCGGCGAGCAGCGCCCCGGCCGTAGCCAGTATCCAGAGTATGGCCGTTTGCACCCCGCCCGAGCCCATCCGGTCGGTGATACGGCTCGCTGCGGCGAATACCCCTTGCAACCCTCCCGTGTAGGCTGTTTCCGGGCCCCACCGCTCCAGACGGCTCAGGCGCACCACCCCGCTCCGAAGTCGTTCGCGCCCCACGTATCCTGCCAGTCCCAGCAGAGCCGTCGCCACGCTCATCCCGAGGGCGAGGTTGACCCCGTACCAAAGTTTCAGCGGAATCTCCACCGGGCGCCCCAGCGTGGCCCCCGCCGCCGCGTTCAGCAGCGGCCCGAGCGTCCCCGGAAAAAGACCGAATACCAGTCCGGCCAGTCCGAGCAGCGCCGGGCCTGCCCACATCGCCAGGGGCGCCTCGTGCGCTTCCCGCTTCGCGCGGCCGAAGAACGGCCCTGCGACCACCAGTCCGGCAGCTGCCGCCGTCAGCGCTCCGGCCGCGACGGCCGCGCCGGGCAGCAGGAAGTCCGCCCCGTCGAAACCCAGTTTCGCTTTATAGGCCAGTTCCTTCCCCATGAACCCGAACAGGGGGGGCAGCCCGGCCATGGAGAGCCCGGCGGCCACCGCCGCCGCGCCGGTGTAAGGCATCGCACGGAAGAGTCCTCCGAGTTTCCGGATGTCCCGGGTTCCCGTTTCGTGATCCACCGAGCCGGCTACGAGGAACAGAGCGCCTTTATAGAGCGCGTGCACCACCAGGAACACCATGGCGGCGCGTATACTTTCCTCGAAGCTCAGGCCCACCAGGAGCGTCAGTGTGCCGAGCGCCGTCAGGGTGGAGTAGGCCAGAATTTTCTTCAGGTCCGTCTGGCCCACCGCCCGTATGGCCCCTAGCAGCATCGTGGCCCCGCCGGCCAGTGCCAGCAGCCACACCCAGGCTTCGGTTCCGCCGAGCAGTCCGTCGAGGCGGGCGAGCAGGTATACTCCCGCCTTCACCATGGTAGCGGAGTGCAGGTAGGCGCTTACCGGCGTGGGGGCCGCCATGGCGTTGGGCAGCCAGAAGTGAAACGGAAACTGAGCGCTTTTCGTGAAACACCCCACTGCGATCAGCCCGAGCACTGCTGGATACAGCCTGTGCTCCCGTACGGCCCCGGTCATTTCCCCGAGGTCGTATACGCCGCCGGCGGCTACGCCCAGCAGCACGAATCCGGCGAGCAGCGCCAGCCCGCCCCCACCGGTTACGAGCAGCGCTTGCAGCGCCGCATCCCGGCTTTTCGGATCGTCGTGGCGGTACCCGATCAGGAGATAGGAGGAAAACGACGTCAGTTCCCAGAATACGAACAGCACCAGCACGTTACTCGACAGCACAAGCCCGAGCATGGCGCTCAAGAACAGCAACAGGGCGAAGTAGAACCGGCCGAGGTCGGGGTCGCCCTTGAGGTAGTCGCCCGCGTACCAGGCCACCAGCGCTCCCATGCCGGTGATGAGCAGGGCGAAAAGCAGGCTCAGCCCGTCGAGGTGCAGGGCCAGGTCCACCCCGAGCGAAGGCGCCCAGCGCACTGTTTGGTCTACGGATCCGCCCGTGCCTACGACCGGCAGAAAGCGGAGGAAATACAGAAACACCCCGGCGGGGCCGGCCGCCATCACGGCCCCGGTCCACCGACCGGCCCATCGAGGCGCCCACGGAGCCGCCGCCGCGAACGTCAGACCCAGAACGAGAACCCAGAACATCGACACGCTGCGTTTATTCCTCTGTGATGCACGAAAATGACCATACCACGAGCCCGTATACTTGCCTCCCTGAAAACGGCTTTTCTTTCCGGATCAGATGTCGCCGGGTTGGTCCTTCCCGAGTTCATCCACGATCGTTCGGTTCCAGAGAGGCTCTTTGCCGTATGCGGCGCGGGCGACCACATGGGCCGCTACCGGCGCGGTAATCGCGAGGAACGCGACCGCCGCTCCGGCCCGCACGGCTACGCCGGGGTCGCGGAACGCCACCCCTACCGCCACGAGGATCAGCCCGGCCCCCAGCGCGCCGGCTTTCGTGGCGGCGTGCATCCGGGTGTACAGGTCCGGCATACGCAGCACGCCGAGCGCCGCAACCAGCGTGAATGCCGCCCCCAGAAGGGCCAGCGCTTCGGTAATCCAGGTCATCGGGCCGGCTCCCTTTCGATGTACCGGGCGAATACTACCGTCGCCAGAAAGCCCACCAGCGCCAGGATCAGGGCGGCGTCCAGGTATACCGATGAGCCGGTAGCCAGGGTCCACAGGGCGATGACGCCCACCGCCAGGTACGATACCATATCGAGCGCCACGACCCGATCCGGAAGGCCGGGGCCTTTGACCACCCGGATGAATACCAGCACCAACGATACGCCCATCAGGGCAAAGGCCGTCCACATCGGCCAGGATAGATCTGCCATCGATTCCTCCATTACACTTCCAGCAAGGCTTCCAGTAAGCGGAGCGTCGCCCCCTTTCGTTTTACGGCCACCACGGGCGCTTGCGCCGACCGGATCACTTCCTCGGCCACACTGCCGAGCAACACGGCGGCGCTGTCGCTTCGGCCCCGGGTGCCGACCGCAATGAGATCGGCGTTCGTGCGCCCGGCGTCCTCCACGATCGCTCCACTGATGTCGTCGGCCATCACCGACTCGAAAGTCGGGGTCAGGCCCCGGAAATCTATGCCTGCAGCGAACGTTTTGAACCGCGCTTCCGCCCCCTGACGCAGTAATTCCGAAATCTCTTCCAGTGTTTTGCCGCTCTTGTAATACCCCGAGGGGGCGCCGTACACGTTCAGGCACCGTATGGCCGCTCCGCCGGCCGCATCTGCAAACGCCACCGCTACGTCCAGGGCGTCGGCCGAGCGATCCGAGAAGTCCACCGGCGCGAGGATGCGGCCGATGGCCGGTTCGGTGTCCGGCGGGACGATCAGAACGGAACAGGGAGCCTTCCGGGCCAGCTTCTCCGCCATCGATGAGCCGCGCCGGTCCTGCCCGACGACCAGCAGGTCGATATCCTGCGAGCGGGCCTTGTTCAGCAACTCGTACAACGGGTTGCCGTCCTCCACGGTGCAGGTTACGTCGATCCCCCGGGGGCCCCTGAACCAGCGGTGCACCGATGACCGGAGATCCTGCTCCATCTCACCGACGGATACCGGAAGGTCCGGCATCGCATCGGGAAAATACTCCCCGTGGGTCATCGGCGCCCGGAAAAGATGGGCGAACTTCACCCGCTCGGAGCCGGCCATCCGGCAAACCAGACCGGCGTACCGCAAAACGTTCTTATCCCTGTCCGTTAGCGATAGCCCTACGAGCACGTTCCGGTACCGATACATGATCTCCTCCGGGAGGCTCCGACCTCCCTGTTAATCCTGCTTCCACATGAAATACGTGGAGCCTCTCGCTTCGATCCCGGGGCTTCCTGCCGCGCCTCGAATAAAACGTTTCGCAGGATCGTCGCCCGGAAAAAGCGGCGGCGTGGAGGCTCCGGTTATTCCCGACCTCCACGCCGCCCGTCCGTCGCCGCCGTGCGTCGGATTTACCGATCGAGGCCCCAGTGGTCGGCCAGCGCGGCCACCGTCAGTTTGCGCACGCGCTCATCGCGCTCGAACCGGACATCCTGCGCGATGGTGCGCATGGTGTCCTCGTGTCCAATGGCGTGCAAGGCGGAGAGCGCCATGATCCGCTTGTTCGGGTTGTCGTCGAAGCGGTACATCGTATACAAGTCGCCGATCACCCGGTCGAACCGTTTCTGATCGGGGTACACCGTAGCCAGGAAGGCCAGGTTGCGCAAGGCCAGCTCTTGCTTCTCGCAGTCGGATGAATTGAGTTTGGCATCTTTTACGCGCTCCAGATTCCGCCACCACGTCCGGGGCATATCCTTGAGGTCGTAATTCGTCAGCGACTCCATCACCTCCGGCGTGAGTTCGGTAGACGGGGTGAGCAGGGCCGAGCGATCGAGCAGCACCGGCGCGTCCATCGACGCGGGCGGATCATCGGAGGCTTTCGCCGTGAAGGCGCCGACCAGCAGCAGTGTGATAAAAAGAGGGATCGCCTTATTCATGTTCATGATGTTTCTCCTTGTTTGATATAGGGTTGCGGTTTACGGGGCAGGCCAGAAAAAAAGGGCCGGCACGCGACGAATCCGTCGAATGCCGGCCCACAATCCGTGTACCTGCTCCTGGAGCCTGTACCGGGCTTGTCTGCCCCGAAAAGGTGTCACCTGAGAGAAGGGCCTACCCTGTGTTAGTCCCTGCTAACCGGTGCTTGCCTGTTAAACGCAGGTCCCGCCTCACCCGGTTCCCAAAAAAGATGTTGCGACAACAATTATTTTATCCCGATCCTTCGGAGAACGAATCGTCCAGATTATCATCAACGACGAACACGAATACGCGCTCTCCGGTGCGCGTGCTGATATCCGTGTGCATCGAAACGACCCGGCTTTCCGTGTGCGTCATTATGATGCCCGCCAGCGTCTCTCTCGATCCCTCGATGAGGCGCGATCGCACCTGCTTGATCAGGCCTACTCCGTCCGACTCCTGTCCGAGTTGCTGCTCGGCCGGGCTCAGCACCCCTTTCAGCCGCACCAGTATGACATCCCCGAGGATATAAGCGCGGG
Source organism: uncultured bacterium (assembly GCA_965365445.1). GTDB lineage: Bacteria > Bacteroidota > Rhodothermia > Rhodothermales > DASSAV01 > CBDUBS01. Next base: position 11,680 of record CBDUBS010000068.1, read on the forward strand.
CTTCCCGGGGGCCGCGCCCCAGAAAGTCGCGCTCGAACTGGGTAAAGGCGGCCGTTATGGCCGCCTCCACCTGCCCCCGCGTGCGAGTCGCCGTCATTCAGCTTTGCAATTTGCGTATGGCCGCAATCACTTCGGCGGTGTCGTTCGTGGGGTTCACTTCTTCGTTCTTGTACACGATCCGCCCGTCCCGGTCGATGACGAACGTCCAGCGCGCGGTGGTCACGTCGCGTTTCAACTCCACTTCCTTGCCGTCCACGGTAGCCTTGTAGGTTCCACCGGCGCGAAGCGGCACCCCGAAGGCCCGCGCGATGCGGCCGTCGGCGTCGGAAAGCAGCGGGAAGTTCAGCTTGTGCGCTTTGCGGAACACCACCAGGTTATCTACCTCGTCGCCGCTGATGCCTACTACTTCCGCGCCCAGTTCATCCAGCGTCGAGCGATGATCCCGGAAAGCACAGGCCTGTTTGGTGCACCCGCCCGTCATAGCCGCCGGATAGAAATACACGACGAGCAGTTTCTCCCCGATGACGTCCGCGCTGTTCCAGGACTCGCCCCGGTCATCCGGCGCCGTGAACGCAGGCGCTTTGTCTCCGACTTTCAGGGCCGCATCCTGCCCCAGCGCCGGCAGCGCGAGGAAAGCGGCCGCCAGTAGCATCCCGTAACGTTTCATGTTCGCTCTGTACTGATGAGTTGGTTGGCTGTCATCGGTTAATCGCCCGCCGCACCCTTTTTGATCCCGCATCCCGCATTATCGAGGCCCGTCTTGCGCTCCGGTCGTTCATCCGTTGCAGCAAAAAACCTGTCCTGCTCCTGTATTCCCTTCAAGAACTACGCTATCTTCTCGCTTCAGGTCGTTCAGCTACGCTTTCTTCTATGTCTCGATTGTTCCTGACCCGTTCCGTCGCCCCGGAGCACCGGGAGGAAAAAGGCCGTGAGGCCCGCAACCAGTTTTTTCGAGGCATCGCACGCGGATTTGCCGGGGCCATCCTGTTTTCGCTTCCCCTGCTCATGACCATGGAGATGTGGCAGCTGGGGTTTTACATGGATCGGATTCGGATGGCCGTTTTTCTGATCGTCATGTTTCCGATGCTGGTGGCTATCTCCTATTACTCCGGCTTTCGGGAATCCCGGTCCTGGGCGGACAACATGGCCGATGCCCTGGTGGCGTACGGCATTGCTCTTACGGCTTCTGCGATTGTCCTGCTTCTGTTCAACGTCATTCATTTCGATATGCCGGCGGATGAGGTCATCGGCAAGATCGCGCTGCAATCCATTCCGGGGGCTTTCGGGGCCGTGCTCGCCTCAAGCCAGCTCGGCAAAGAGGGAGGCGATCCCGATGAGGAGGAGCGTAAAGAATCCGGGGGGTACGGCACCGAGATCGTTCTGATGGCGGGCGGCGCCATGTTTCTGGCATTCAATGTAGCCCCCACCGAGGAGATGATCCTGCTGGCTTACAAGATGACCGCCTGGCACGGCCTTATCCTGATGGTTTTTACCCTGGGGCTGCTCCACGCGTTCGTGTATGCGGTCAATTTCCGGGGCGAGCACGACATACCCGAAGGCACCCCCTGGTGGAGCCTTTTCTTTCGTTATTCGGTCGTAGGGTATGCCATTTCCCTGGCGGTGAGCGGGTACGTTCTCTGGACATTCGGCCGCCTGGACGATTTCGCGATTACCACGTACGCCATGCGAACGATCGTCCTGGGATTCCCTGCGGGTCTGGGGGCAGCGGCGGCTCGCCTCATTCTCTGAACCTATGCCCGATGCTCCTTCCTCTCAAAAAAGCAATCCATCCGGCGGCACGTCCGTCGTGGAATGGATTACGGCGGGCGTCAGCGCCCTGTTCATTCTTGCCATTGCCGGTTTCCTTCTCTTCAAAGCCGTCGGCCCGCCCGATACGCCCCCGTTGCTCGAAGCAAAGCCTGTGCGTGTGATCTCGGTTGGCGACCGGTACCTGCTCCAGATCGAGGTGCGTAACGCCGGGGGTACTACCGCCGCCGGCATCTCACTCGAAGGGGCGCTCCGTCAGGACACTACTACCGTGGAGACCGCCGAAATCACCCTGGATTACGTGCCCTCCGGGGGACGCGTCGAGGCGGGGCTGTATTTCACGCACGACCCGGACCGGTTTCGGATCGCTTTAACACCCGAGGGGTACCGGCTTCCGTAACGATTCCGGTTTCGACCGTTGCAGGGCCATGGCCGGGCGATTCGTTTCAGGGCGAATCGTTTCGGGGCGATTCGTGAATCGCCCCTACAGGTTGGTTTCATAAGCATCGGTCGTATCGAACGGACGTGTCATGACGTACGATCCGCACATCCACCACCGCCGGTCCATCCGATTAGCGACGTATGATTATTCAGAGGCGGGGGCCTATTTTGTTACGCTGTGCACGCACCATCGAGAATGGATCTTTGGAGAGATCCTGAATGAAATCATGCATCTAAGCCCCGCCGGAGAAATCGTCAAGGACGAATGGCTCACCTTAGCCGAGAATCGAAACGGTGTCGACCTGGATGAATGGATAATAATGCCGAATCATTTCCACGCGTTAGTCATGCTGGCGCCCGAAGCGGCGGACACCACGGTAGGGGCGATTCACGAATCGCCCTCGAAAGAATTTTCGCGAGTCATGACGATGGCGCAGCGCCGGTGCATGACGTTATCCAGATTAATAGGGCGTATCAAAATGGTGTCGGCCAAGGGTATAAACGTGCTGCGTGGTACACCCGGCACCCCCGTCTGGCAGCGCAATTACTGGGAGCATGTAGTACGCAACGAAACCGAATTACTCCATATACGAGCATACATTCGTGATAACACGGATAAATGGGAGGAGGATCGTTTGTACCGTCCGTTATAGGGTTGGGATGAAATGGCTCGGTCCGTTGGGGCGATTCGTGACTCGCCCCCACTGGTGTTGTCGTATTATGCATCCATGATTACGCGTATCCTTCCGTTGATGATGGGCGGGGCTCTGGGGGCCGTGTTGCGCTGGGCCGTATCGGGGCTGGGGCATCGCATGATGGGCCACGGCTTTCCCTGGGGTACGCTGGCGGTGAACCTCATCGGGTGCCTGGCCATCGGAATGCTTTGGGCCGCCGCCGAACGTTTCCCGTGGCATCCGTCGTACAACCTGTTTCTGTTTACCGGCGTTCTCGGGGCGTTCACCACGTTTTCTACGTACGGCCTGGATACCCTCAATCTGTTTCGGGACGGCCGGTATGCCCTCGGGTTGGTCAATGTGCTCGTCTCCAACGTGGCCGGAATCGTGCTGGTGCTGGCAGGCTACGCCGCGGTGCGTCATCTGCTCCGTATTCTCTCCGGTCCGTGACCAACGCTGGGACGGCATGAACGGCTCTCCGAAATGCGCTTGGTGAAACAGGTAATTACGGGCGTTACCCCGAGCATGGTTGGCGGCGGCTAATAGGCGAATACAGCGACGTTCCACTGAACCGACGAGGGATGTATGAAAAGGATGCTGTTGTCGCTTGCCTTGCTGATGGTAATGGTTTCGGGCTGCATCGGGACGAACGACGTATATCGCCGCTGGCCCGACCGCAACGACCGGTGGCCCGACCGGGACCAGCGGGAAGTGTACTCCCGTAACCGCATGATCGGGAAAACGCGCGACGGGCGGCGTGTGTACGAGGACCGCTATGGCCGAATCTACACGACCGACCGCCGGGGACGGCGCGTATACCAGGACGCGCGCAGTGGCCGCGTATACCGGGACGACCGGTATGAGGACGACCGGTACGACGACGATCGGCATGACAACGGTCGCGGCCGCAAGCTGGGCCATTACAAGAACGGCAAACGGTAAGCAAGGGCGGGATCACCCACCGCTCCTTTTTTATCCCTCTCGCTCGATCACCGGCCTTTTCGCTCGCCGGCATCCATTTTATCTCGTTCGGCCGGACCTGCTTCGGAAACAACCGGCGCCCACCCGGGGGTATACCCCTATCCAACCGAACCGGGTGAATTCATGTGGTTACTGCTCATCGAGGACGAAATGCGCCTCGCCGATTCCCTGAAACGAGGCCTGGAGGAAGAAGGATACCAGGTAGACCTGGCTCGCGACGGTGAAGAGGGTTTCTCGCTCGGGCTTGTGAATGCCTATGACGCCGCCGTAGTGGACTGGCGGTTGCCCCGGCGCGATGGCCGATCCGTCATCGAGGGGTTACGGGAAGCAGGGCGGCCGTTTCCCATCCTGATGCTGACGGCGCTCGCGGATCTGGACCACCGTATCGCCGGGCTCGATGCGGGCGCCGACGACTATCTCCCCAAGCCGTTTTCGTTCGAGGAACTGCTGGCCCGGCTCCGGGCGCTCCTCCGAAGGCCGCCGCTGGCTCCGCAGGAGGCGGCGCCAAGCCTCGGCGGGCTGCAACTCGATCCGGCTCGCCGGGTGGTGCTGCTCGGCGGCAGGCCGCTCAACCTGCGCCCGAAGGAGTACGCTCTGCTCGAACTGTTCATGCGCCGCCCCGGCGAGGTCCTTTCCCGCACCGTCATTGCCGAGCGCGTCTGGGGAGACGCGTTCTACGTATCGGAAAACGCGCTGGATGTGACCGTTTCCGGTCTCCGGCAGAAGCTCGATGCAACCGCTGTGCGTCTCGAAACCGTGCGCGGCGTCGGGTACCGCCTTATCGAGTCCTGATATGCCTGCAACGATTTCCGGCGCATGGCGGCCCCGTCGCCTTTCTATCTCGGTGCGGCTGACGCTCTGGTACGGCCTTACGCTCATCCTGCTTCTGAGCCTGTTCGCCGTGTTCAGTTTCGTCAGCTTCCGGTTGGCCAAGCGCCACGACTTCGATCGCCACCTGGCGCACGAGACGCGTCAGCTCATCCCGTATGTTCGGTTAGGGCCATCCGGACCGCTGTTCACCCGGTTGCAGGATACCGGCGCCGTGGCCTACCGCACGGACGGCGTGTACGGCACGTACGTTCGGCTGCTTTCACCCGAGGGGAGGCCGCTCTACCGCAGTCCCAATTTTGCCCGGCACGAGCCCATGCCGGTAAAGCTTCCCGAAGGGCGCGGGGCCGGCAACATCAGCCGCCGCTGGGAGGGGCAGGCCGTGCGGTCGCATTATCAGCCGCTGCGCAACGAGCGGGGGGATCTGCGGGGGTGGCTGGAAGTTTCCGGGTTTGAATGGTCGATGCATCGGGAAGTGGCCTGGATGGCCCGTGTGCTCGGGTTCGGGGTGCTGTTCAGCGTGCTGCTGGCGGTAGGGGGAGGGTATTTGCTGGCCCGCAGCGCCCTTCGGCCGGTGGCAAGCCTCACCGCCGCCGCCAACCGTATCCATGCAACCGACCTTAGCCGCCGCCTGCCTATTCCCGGCCGGGCCCACGACGAACTTACCGATTTGGCGGAGACGTTCAACGGGATGCTGAACCGCCTTCAGGCATCGTTCGACCGCGAGCGGCGGTTTTCGGCGAATGCCGCCCACGAATTGCTCACCCCGCTCGCTACCATCCGGAACGACATCGAGGTGACGTTGCGCAGGCGGCGCGAGCCTGAGCACATCGAGCAGGCCTTGCGGCGCGTGCTGGCCGACGTGGAGGATATGTCGGTTATGGTGCAGCAT
>CBDUBS010000069.1:0-16999 GCA_965365445.1 uncultured bacterium
GACGATCTGATTGAATGCGCAGGAAATGAAATCGGCATATTGCATTTCCACGATTGGCTTGAACCCTTCGAGAGCAAGGCCGATGGCCGCCCTACCGCCCCGCTTTCGATAATCGGCGTGTTCAATACCCGTTCCTTTCCGAATCGCTGAACGAGCCCCTCCGTAGCCTTGAATACTCCTCCGTATTCCGCAACGTCCTGTCCCAGCAGGATGACCCGTTCATCCTGTTCCATAATCTGGTACAGCCCCTCGCGGACACCGTCGATGAAGCGTTTTTCCGAAACGGCCGGAGCGTGCTTCGGCATGGGTACAGGCACAGACTGAGCGAACACATCGGCCCGTTCCGCCTCCCGGGTGCTCGCAACTTCCGGCTGCCGGAGAGCCCACTCGGCGGCTTCCTCGACCTCTCGCTCCAGCTTCCTGCGGAGATAGTCTACACGGTCCTGTGTGACGTGGTTGCCGTCCAGAAGATGCCGGGTAAACCGGGCGACCGGATCGGCCTCCCGCGCTTTTTCCAACCACGCTTCCGGGACATACCGGACGCCGGACGCTTCTTCATGACCTCGGACCCGAAACGTTTTCATTTCAATCAGCGAAGGGCCGTCCCCCCTGCGGGCGCGCTCGGCTGCCTGTTCTACGGAGTCCGTCACGGCAAGCAGGTCGTTCCCGTCAACGGTGTAGCCCGGCATGGCGTAGCCGGATGCCGCCTCCGCCACATCCTCCACCGGGAGAGCGTCGCAGGCAGGGGTCGAAAGGCCATATCCGTTGTTCTCTACGATAAATACGACGGGCAACTTCCATAGCCCGGCCAAGCTGAGGCTCTCGTGAAAGTCTCCTTCCCGCGTGGCTCCTTCCCCGATGAAGGCGAGCGCGATGCCGTTCGTTCTTTTCAGGCGAGCCGCGAGGGCTACGCCGGTCGCAACCGGCAACATCGCCCCGAGGTGCGAAATCATGCCAATGATGCGCTTTTCCGGCAATCCGAAATGGAAAGTGCGGTCGCGTCCCTTTGTGAAACCCCCTGCCCTACCCATGAGCTGGCAGAACAGAGATTCCAGGGGGACTTCGCGGGTTGTCCAGACGCCAAGATTTCGGTGCGTCGGAAAGATATAGTCATTCGAATCGAGCGCGATGGTGCATCCCACGCTGACCGCTTCCTGTCCGTATCCGCTGAACCACTTCGACAGCCGCCCCTGGCGGATCAACCGGAGCATTTTTTCCTCGATCACCCTGGGGGTGAGGAGCGCCTCCAGCAGTCGCTCGGGCCGGCGCCGAATCAGGAGTCGGTCGGATGCATCATCCGTGAAGTCCTGCCGGTTCATGGCGCCGCGAGCGTTTCACCTGCCGGCTTCCTCGTGCGATGGGTAACGTCGTCTTTGAACATGACGGTAAAGAACACGAGCACCAGGAGAGCGAACGCGGCCGGTACGAGCCAGAACCCCTGCCATTGATCCAGAGACAACCCATCGGCCCCCTGGAGAAAACCGTTGTAGATATTGCCTGCCACCTGCGCACCGATGAACATCCCGATGCCGTTGGTTACCAGAACGATCAGTCCCTGCGCCTGACCCCGGATGGCCGGGGTAGCTTTCTTATCGACGTAAATCTGTCCCGTTACGAAGAAGAAGTCGTAGCAGATGCCGTGCAACAGGATGCCGCCGACGATCATCCAGAATACGGCATCCGGCGCCGCGAGCGAAAACAGCACATACCGAACGACCCATGCCCCCATCGCCACACCGAGCATCCACTTCACCCCGAGCCGGGCGAAAAATATCGGCATCAGTAACATGAAGAACACTTCCGACATCTGCCCGAGTGTTTGCGTCGCTGCGATACGCTCAACGCCGGCCGCACCCAGGAAAGTTTGCGTGTAGTTATAATAGGCCGTCAGGGGAATGCAGATAAGCAGTGAACTGAGAAGGAACATATAAAATGAGCGGCTGCCGAGGTGCTTGAGCGCGTCGAGGCCGAGGATGCTCCGTATGGAAACGACTTCTCCGGCGGCCTGCGGAGGCGTATGCGGCAACGTAAAACAATACGCGGACAGGATGAAAGCCGCCACACCGGACGTATACAGAGGAAGCGCCGTAAACTCGGGCAGGGCCGAAGTAAACGCGCTCAGCCCGAAGCTGATGAACAGCCCTACGGCAATCCAGCCGAGGGTGCCGAAAACCCGGATGAGCGGAAACTGACTGGCCGAATCGGTGACATGATGGAAAGCCAGCGTGTTCGCCAGTCCGAGGGTCGGCATGTAACACAGATTATGGGCGAGTATCAACAGAATGAATACCAGCGGTCTATCCACGAAGGATGGCGCCAGCAGAATGAACACCCCGCCCAGCAGGTGCAACACCCCCAGGATCTTTTCAGTCGCAAAAAACCGGTCGGCCACGAGTCCCAGGAAAAACGGAGCGACGATGGCGGCCAGCGGGTTGACGGTGTAGGGCCAGTGCGTCAGATTACCCATCCCGTGCTCGGACATGTACACGGCAATCGTGGAATACCATGCCCCCCAGACGAAAAACTGGAGAAACATCATCGCACTCAGGCGGGCCCTGATGAATCGGTTCATGTTAGGAGTATCCGGCAGCGAGTTAAAAGGCAGGCGGAAAAGCCCTTCCGGATATTAGCACAAAGGGGCGATAACGGAAAGCATGATACGTGCAAACGTAAAACAGGTATTCGGACGGGCGTGAACGCGACTATCTTCCCGTACCCAGAAAGGTGGTCCGAAGCGTGCGAAAAAGAATCTTGAGATCCATACGAAGGCTTACGTTCTCGATATAGAACAGGTCGTATTTGACTTTCTGCCGAACGTCCTCCAGGCTTTCGTCATATTTCCACTTTACCTGCGCCCACCCGGTTATACCCGGCTTTACCCGGTGCCTTCGGTTATAGAGCGGGATCTCTCGTGAGAGTTTTTCAACGAAGAATGGCCGTTCGGGTCGCGGGCCTACGAGGCTCATATCGTTGCGCAGGACATTCCAGAACTGCGGTATCTCATCCAGTCGTGATTTCCGCAAAAAGCGTCCGACGCGAGTATACCGGGGATCGTTTTCTCGCGCCCATACCGGGCCGGTGGCCGCCTCGGCATCCAGGCGCATCGTACGAAACTTGTACATGGTGAATAACTGTCCCTGACGTCCCACTCGCTGCTGTCGAAAGATGGCAGGGCCGGGTGAGGTCATGCGGATCAGCAATCCGATGGCCGCCCATGCCGGCAACCCTGCAATCAGGATCGTCAGCGAAACGAATAAATCGATCAATCGCTTCGTGCTGCGTTCCCATGGGGGCATGGGCTCCGGCAGCACCTCGATGAGCGGAAGACCGTAGATGTGCTCGGTCCTCGACATGCCGCCAATGACCGAGTAAAAGTCAGGAACGAGTTTCAGGGATACGGATTTTCCGTCGCACAGGCGGAGCACTTCGAGCAGTTCGCGGTGGTCGTCGGAACCCAGGGCTATGAGCACGTCCTGCACGCCCAGTTCATCGATCAGGTTCGGCAACGCTTCTATGGTCGATACGGCGGGCAGCGTCTTTTCCAGAACCAGTGCGTCTGCCCCATCTCCGGCGGAAGGCATCTCGAAACCACCCGATGGAGTCGCCCAGGCCCCCGCATCGGCATCCCGACGCATCCGGATGGCGCCCACTACATTGAGGCCCGCTTCCGGATACCGCGCCACGTCGTGATATAATCGTTCCACCGAATCGCTCCAGCCTACAATGAGCGCTTTATGCGTTCCGTATCCCCGCAGGATGAGCCCTTTCTGGATAGAGCGTATTACGATTCGCCCTACCCCGACCATCAGGAAAATGTCCAGCCAGTAAAACAGGATATTTTCCCTACCCCTCTCCTCGTAATTGGCATCAACCCAGACCAGCAGGAACAGGAGAAGAATCCCCACCGTAACCGCCTTCAGTAACGAAATCAGCTCGTCGAAGCGACTGGCGGCATAGCGCTCCTGATACAAACCGAAAAAGAAAAGCACGAGCAACCAGAAACCCGTCAGAACGGCGGCGGAAGCCACCGGCCAAACGGGTTGTTGCGCTGCCTCTCCGAGCCACTCCCATCTAAAACGGGCGGCATAGTATAAAAGCGTCCCGAAAAAAACCGCGACCGCATCCGTGACGAGGAGCGCTGCTAGTTCGAGCTTGCGTGACACCGGGATCAAGTGCTGGCCGAGATAGCGAAAAGGAGCGTATACCGAAGCAGCCCCACAGGTGCTGCCGTCGGCGTAATATACGGCGTACCCGGAATAGTATCCTTTTGTGAATTAACGGGTGGGCAGGCACGGCTTCCGTAGAATAGCGATCCATGATACCCGGTCCGAGCCGTTTCCTGCATTGGACCGGAGGGCCATTCTGTTGTATCATGCTTCATTCTTTCTCCGGCGCCATTCAGCCGGTTTTCCCGCTATCAGCATCGCTGCTTCATGTCAATCGGCGACGTCCGTACGGCCACGCGCTTCGTGTTCACCGCGTTCATGCTAACCCTGAACATGAACGTTCTGGCCCAGCAGGGAAGGATCATCCCGGTAGAGGACTGGTCGAACAGGTATATCGCACGCTTGCAGCAGCGGGGGTTTTTGCTTGAACTGAATCCTACGGCATTGCCCTACCAGGAAGGCGAAATCGTGTCCGCGCTCGAAGGCGTCGATGAAGAACGGCTGGGGCCATACGAACGGCGCTGGTTTTCCTTGCTACGGCAGGAATTCCTGCCCACCGGCGAAACCCGCGAGCGAGGAACAGTGCTCGGAGCCTCGTTCGAGACGGGTATAACGGCCGGCAATAACGATCGGCTCGATCCGCTGAGGCCGATCGATACCGGGCGGCCAACGCTCACGCTGGGGGACGTACGTCTTTTCCCGCGAGCGTTTCCCAGGGTTCGTCTCGGCAACGAGCATGTAGTCGCGCAGGTGGGTTTTCATCATAATGTTTTTTACGATGTCGATCCGGACGGCATCGACTCGGTAACACGGCTATACATCCGTAGTGAAGATTCCTATCTAGGGGCAACCAGTCGGTTTGCTTCTGCTTACGCCGGGCGATTTTCCAATCACTGGGCTCCGTTCGGCCAGACGGCCCTGGCGATCAGCCGAAATCCTCGTAGTTACGACCAGATTTCCATTCGCCTTGGCGCCCGGAAGATAGCCTTCCGAAGCCTGCTGGGCGAACTCGACAGCATAACGGGTGACGGGCGGTTCAGCGGGGCCGCCGGCGCCGACTCGGTGGGTACCGGCAGCGAGCGCCGCTATGTGGCCGCCCACCGTTTCGACTGGAGACCTACGCCGCATTTCATGGTGAGCGTGATAGAATCCGCTCTTTATTCCGGGGCTACGGCCGGCGGCTCCCTGAAATACCTCAACCCGTTGCATTTATTGACTTTTACCGGAGAGGAACGACCCAAGAACGAGGAGGTAAACGGGTTTGTTGGGGGGTTGCTGTGGGCGCGTTTGGGCCGCGTTACCTTACAGGGCCAGTTACTGCTGGACGACCTGGATCTGATGAATCAGTCCGGGGAGCCCCTCTCGGCGGCACTTTCCGGATCGCTTCACATCTCCGGCATCGCCCCCGCCCTCGACGCCGGAACGAGTTGGGAAGTGGTCACGGCTCGGGCTTACAATACGGCGCAGCCGGAAGGAAAGTACCTTTACCTGCTCCGCGGGCTCGGGACTCAGTTCAACGACTACGTTCAGGGCTCATTTTACGCGGATCTTTTTCTGGATGCATGCGCACCGGGACTGGCTCTCCGGCCGCAGGTTCTCTGGTTGTTTCAGGGAGAACAGGACGTGCGCCGGACCTATCCCGCAAACAAAGGCGAAGCCGAGACCCTGTTGACCGGAACGGTGCAGAAAACCCTACGGGCGGGAATGGAACTGTACTATCAGCCCACCACGGTATGGTGGTTGCGGCTCGACCTCGGCGCCAATCTATCCCGCAACGACTTCCATGTAGAAGGCCGTCGTAGAGAGCGATTTATCGCCGTGGCAGAGATTGGCGCGCGGGTATCCGTAGAACGGCTTCTCGATGGACGGCTATTTTGACGCAACCATGAACGCCCTCTCCCCGTCTATCCGGTTCGTTGCAGGGGCAAGCCTGGCGCTCGGCGTTTTGCTCGCCGGTCCGGCGGCTGCCCAACAACAACCCTACGGCACGATCGACCTCCGGGGCGGGATAACGCTGGATACGGGCGCCACGCGGCTTCATCAATACTGGAATGCGGCCCGTGGTGGAGAGGTGTATGCCAACGTCCCATTTTACGCAGGAAGGTTGGAGGTAGGGGGCGCTTTTCATCATTACACAGCGCTGAATCCGGACGTACCGCCTTTTGACGCGCTCCTTCTCGTCGCAGGCTGGAATGTGGAGCCTCGATTGGCCGGACCCCTTTACGGCATACTGGGAGGGCGCGTTGGAAACTACAGGATGAGCTTTGATGAGGAAGCATTTGCCGGAGTCCGTAACGAAAGCGAGTTTACGGCAGCCGCCCACGCCGGCTTGATGCTCAGGTCGCCGGGCGGCGTGTTCGCCTACGTATCGGGGGCGGCCCAGCAGACGTTTACGTATATCCGGCTCAAGCCGCTTTTCGTATCCTTCGGCATGGGATTTACCATGCGCACACCGAACTGGCTACAGGAGGTGCTACGATAGCAAGGCGAAGCAAGGCCCTTTTCGGGCTGATAATCCTGTTTTCTCTTGCCAGAACCGGTGAGGCGCAACCGTCAGGAACTCCGCTCGTGCTGACGAAGGAGCACCTGTCGGCGTACGGCATCGTCCGTATAAGCGACCTGTTTCTCCTACTGGACGATTGGTACGGGTACTCCGTCGACAATTTCACATGGGACGTTTCCGCGAATGGACTCGCCCCTGTCGGCGCTTCATCCTGGAAGTTGCTCGTGGATGACCATCCGGTGGATATTGAAAGTCTCGCGGGCGCAGATCTCAACACGCTCCCGCTGTCGCCGGTGCAGATCGACCGCATCGAAGTACATAGTCTGCCGACGGTAGAAGCCGGAGTCTGGGCGCAGGCCGGGCTGATCCACATTCATACACGCGAAACCAGCGATCCACTGGCAATTACAGGGGCCGTTTCCGCCGGGAATGAAACCGGCGATCCCGGACCATTTTCGTTTACGCCGAACGCCTCGCCAAACATCGACCGCATCGGCCCCTCTACCGGCGCGGTTCTTTCGAGTGGAGGAAGAACGTGGGACCTCCTGGTGGGGGTAAAAAGCGATGAACACCACGCGACGGATAGCCGGCAGATCGGGCGCGTGTACGATTACTACACGGGCGAGCGACGCCCTCGTATTCTGCTGTTCTCTCCAGGCCTTATCATTCGAAGCCGGACAGATCGAAGCCGGGCCGCGCTTTTCGTCGGGCACAGCCGCATCCTTGACCTTCCTTACCTCGACATCGTCGGCGGGGAGGTTCCCCTACGGCGGCTTTTCTCCTATGCCGGTATGAGCGGTGAAACACGACGCCGGTATTTTTCAGGTCGGTTTGCGCTCGGCATGACGGATACCCGGTTGAGCGAGCGGCCCAACGGCAAGGGCATCTGGATGAACTGGGGCAGGCAGCACGTCAACGGCAACCTGGAAGCAGGCCTTTCCGTCGGTAAGACAAACATCGCGGTGGGTGCAAAAATAGACCATTTTTATACCCTCACCACGCAATCCCTCATCCGACGAGCGCTGATCCTTTCTGAAGTTTACACGAACGCCACCTTTACCGGCAGCGGCAATCGGAGCGGCCGGATTGCTTTTCATGCCACCCACACCGCGGGACGCATCGGCGTGAAGGGGCTGGCTTCCATCTCATTCGCCCCGGCCCCCGGACAGTCCGGCAATCTGACGTTCTCCTATGGCCGTCGATTGCCGGAAGAAGGAAACGACCTTTACTACTGGATGCTGCAAGGGTACCGTTTACCGGAGGCGCTGGATGAAGCGGTCACGCAGCCCCCCTTCCTGACCGTATCGGACGCCGCCACGGCCGATGGACAATGGACGGTAGCCCTCGGAAACGGGACCGGCTTGATTCTAAGCGGTCTGTACCGGCATTTCCGCCGCCAGAATATAGCAAGCCATACGTATACCTACCGCACCGATCCGGCGCGCCCCGGTATCGAATTTTTCGACGCCGTTACGGTCGTCACCCCGAATATGGGAGGCGCGGTATATGGGGGCTCCGCTGAAGTGCGCGTCGGCGAACAGGCCGGTTTCTCGCATCGCGTCCGGTATGCCTACACACGCTCCCACACTACGGACGTCCCGTTCTGGCAGGCATGGGCTCTCCTCCCCTGGCATCGTCTCACCTATCACATCGCCTTTCAGCCATTGGACCGGCTGGGTATGCATGCCCGGTTCCGCTGGCAATCGGCGTCGGAGTGGCCCGGCTACCGCGACGTGGAAACACTATCGAACGGACGATTTCTCGCTCGCATTGCTCCGACTCCCCGGCTGGATGTCTATTTTACGAAGCGATTTTTTCGAGAGCATATCCAGACGTCTCTTTCCTTTCTGAACCTGCTCAACCGGAATATGCGCACGCATCCGGCCGGCGCCGTTGACCGCCTTACCTTCTTCGTTTACCTGAACGTCCATATATGAAGCCATTCGATCCGGCGCACCCTCATGCCTGAATCGCCCACGCCGCTCGACCGTTACCGCCCGCTGGTAGATGACTGGCCCGCGTTCATCGATGCGCTTTCCCGGCCCCTTCCGGTTTGCGTGTGGACAAACACACTCCGCACCGATCGGGAAACCGTATACGACTGGTTGCATCGGGAAGGACTTTCGCCTCGGACGCTTTCCTGGAATTCGTCTGCCTTTCGCCTGGGTTCCGATTCGCGACCGGGGAACAGGTTGCCCTACCAGGCCGGGTTGTATCACGTACAGGAAGAGGCGGCCATGTTGCCCGCCGTGCTTCTGGAACCGCGTCCTGAAGAGCGAATTCTGGATTTGTGCGCCGCTCCCGGCAACAAAACCGCTCAAATCGCCGTCTCGATGCATAACCGCGGCTCGTTGATCGCCAACGACCGAAGCGAAGGACGGTTGCATATCCTTCGGACCACGCTGGCGCGTCTGGGTATCGTAAACACATCGACCACCGTATTCGATGCCGTAAAATACCCCGGCAATGAGTTGTTCGACTGCATCCTGCTAGATGGTCCGTGCTCCTGTGAAGGAACCTCCCGGAAGCATCCCGCCGTACTGCGTACCTCCACCCCCCAACGGGCCTGCCACATGGGAAACCGGCTCGCGCTCATGCTGCGACGGGCCGTGCAGTTATGCCGCCCCGGCGGGCGGATCGCCTACTCGACCTGCACGTATGCCCCCGAGGAAAACGAGGCCGTTATCGACGAAATGCTGAACCGTTACGGCGACAGATTATCCGTAGTTCAAACATCCCTGGAGGGGTTCACGGCCTCTCCGGGAATTACCGAATGGCAGGGTAGCCGTTATGATTCTCAGGTTCGAAACACGCTACGAATCTGGCCGCATCAGAATGACACCGGCGGCTTTTACGTCGCCTTACTGCAAAAATCCACCAATCCAGAGCACTGGGATCGCTCCTGAGATGCACACCATTGATATTGCCGCGTGGCTTCTCATGCTGGAGGACCGTTTCGGGTTTCCCCCGGATATTTTTGCTCCTTACCGAGTGGAGCAGCCGAATCCCAAATACCTCACGCTGGTCGCCCGGGATCATACCCCGCCCTTCGACCCAAAGCCGTCCAGTACCGGGATACCGTTTCTGCGCATTAATCTGCCGTATCCCAAGCCGACGACGGCAGCGGCCATGATGCTCGGGCCCCATGCCACTCGAAACGTGGTCGAACTCGACCGGACACAGGCGGATGTGTTTCTGTCGCGCCGTAATGCGGTGCTCACGGAGCAACAGACCATTTGTTGTACAGGCATTGGCTATGTTATTGTACGGCACGCGGGAATCAGCCTGGGCCTGGGACTATACCGGCCCGAACCGGACGGCGGCGTGCTGGAGAGCCTCTACCCCAAAGCACACGCTCTGCACTAACGATTATTCCAGACGGAATCGAAATGTCACGATGCCGTTTTGCTCGGACTGCGGGGCATTGGGGGGCAGCGAATTAAACCTCCACTGCCGCAGCGCCCGTAGTACGGCCTGATCGAGGCCCGGGCTCCCTTTCATTAGCGGCACCATGTTAATCACGCGCCCGTCCGGTGCAACGAAAATGCGCACCCGCACCGTGGCGTTTACCCGCTCGGCGTACTGCGGCAGCGGCCCTGAAACAAGGCCCCGGTTCAAACCTTCTATGGAAAACGGAGCGCCGCGCCGACTGCCTGCCGAGGCTCCTGCTCCTTCCGATTTCTCGCCGGCGCCCGCGCCGGTGGTTCCGGCCCCGGCGCTGCTTCCAGGACCATCCACTGCGGCTCCCCCACCGGCTCCTTCGGTACGGCTCTCCTCCGGATTACGTTCCGTTTTCCTGGGTTCCGGCGCTTCCGGCTTTTCTTCCGGCGCAACACGATCGGCCCGCGGCGACTGCACTTTTTCCGTATCGACTACTTTTTTTGACTGCTTGGGCACATTTACCGGCTTGGTCGCCCGGGGCGGCGTCACCTTGCGCTGCGGGCGCGGTTCAGCCTTTCGGACGACTCGTTTTCTGGGGGCGGCGACTTTGCCGCCGGCCGGCGTTATCGGCGCCACCCGCGCGACGGGTGTACCCAGCGTCATCGAACCAAATTCTATCTCCACGAAATCCGGCCGGGGCGCTTCACCGGCCGCCATCGTCAGGAAACCGAACAACAATACGACAAGGACGTGAATCCCGATGCTGACCGCCAGCCCGACAAGATCATTGTTGTTCATGTCATTCTCCGGTTATACTGAAGCCTGTGCACCGATCCGTTGCCAAGATATGGAATACCTTTTCACGAAATGGAGCGAATTGTGTGCCGGTCATGCAGCTCGCGCAAACGCGTTTCGTAAGGGGGGTAAACGATGCCACGCTCCGTCACGATAGCCGTAATGAGCGCAGCCGGAGTTACGTCGAATGCCGGATTGTAAACGGATATCCCCTCCGGGGCCGTTTGCCGACCGAATCCGTGGGTAACTTCCTTCGCCTCCCGCAGCTCGATACGAATGTGTTCTCCCGAGGGAGTCCCGAAGTCCAGCGTAGACCACGGAGCGAACACGTAGAACGGCAAATCATGGGCGCGAGCGAGTACGGCAAGCCCGTACGTACCGATTTTGTTTGCCGTATCGCCGTTGGCCGCGATGCGATCGGCCCCGACGATTACGGCATCTACTTTCCGCTCGTGCATGACGTATCCGGCCATGGAGTCGGTGATGAGTGTAGCCGGCACGCCCAGACGGTTCAACTCCCAGGCTGTTATCCGACTGCCCTGCAATAACGGCCGTGTTTCGTCTACGAACGCCTTAAGTTCATAACCACGTTCCCTTCCCAGGATGAGGGGCGCCAGGGCCGTACCGTAACCGGAAGTCGCCACACCGCCCGTATGGCAATGCGTGAGAACCGTCATTCCGTTTTTCAGCAGAGATAGTCCATACGCGCCAAGCGCCAGTCCGGCCTCCCGATCCTCTTGCTCAATGGCTCGGGCCTCGTCCAGCAGCAGAACCTTTAACGATTCTTGCCCTCTGTCCGGCGCGCTCCGGATCACTTGCCGCATCCGTTGAAGCGCCCAGAACAGATTAACGGCGGTAGGCCGAGTCGATGCCAGTATGTCGGCGGCCGCCGAGGCCGCTTCCGCCGGCGTCGATGTAGGAGTGCGCAGGGCGAGGACGACACCGTAAGCGGCTGCAATGCCGATGGCCGGCGCTCCGCGCACCCGTAAGTTACGAATGGCTTCAGCGAGCGTATCCACGTCCTCGACACGCAGCCAGACTTCCTCGCCGGGCAAACGTGTTTGATCGAGCAAGTCGATTCGAAAATCTTTTTCGTTCCAGTATAACGGAGGAATCATAGAATCATTCAGGTAAATTCGCGGCCTGCGCCTCTGGATCGGCGGGCTCCGACTGCCATACATCCTGCACGAGGTACCGGGGCCTTCCTTTCACTTCTTCGTAAACACGATCCAGATACAACCCTACGACGCCAAGGAAAAGCACCTGCACGCCCCCGAAGAAAAACAGAATGACGGCCATCGATGCCCAGCCCGTAACCGCCGTATGGAAAACATATTTCACGGCCAGAACCCAGAACAGGCCGGCCACGGATACGAGCGTCGAGAACAGGCCCAGCGCAATAGCCAGCCGGAGCGGTTTATCGGAGAACGAAGTGAAGCTGTCAAATGCCAGGCGAAGCATTTTACGAAGCGAATACTTTGTCCGTCCGGCCGCTCGCGGGCCCCTCTCGTACTCTATGCCGATCTGGTTGAAACCCAACCAGGAAATCAGACCCCGTATGAACGGTTGTTGCTCGCCGATCTGGCGGTAAGCGTCCAGAACCCGGCGCGAAACCAGCCGAAAATCGCCCGTATCGAGAGGAATATCCAGATCCGTCATCCATCGAAACACCCGATAGAACATTCGGGCCGTCGCCAGCTTGAACCACGATTCCCCCTCACGGTGCTTCCGAACGCCGTACACTACGTCGAATCCCTCCCTCCACTTCTCGATCATCCGGGCCGCAACGGGAAGGGGATCCTGCAAGTCGGCATCCAGGATAATGGCGGCGTCCTCCTCAACGAAATGCATCCCGGCGGTCACAGCGATCTGGTGGCCGAAGTTTCGGGAGAACCGCAGGATCACGTACCCGCTTCGTCCGGAGGTCATGGATCGGACGATTTGCGATGTGGCGTCCGTACTCCCGTCATCGATGAATATAACCTTGACGACCTCCGGGTGCGATCGACGGAAAGCATACAGGTGGTCCAGAAGGATAGGTAAAACAGCTTCCTCATTATACAGAGGAATGACGAGGGCTACCGTATCCCTGGCGCCCTCGGTGTAGTGCTTTCGTTCCGCCAGAAGGTTTTGTATGGACACTTCGTCGTGGGGTCTGCCGGCGATGGAACCCGGTTTACCGCTCCGCTCTCTTGAACCGGGGCTGATCCAGCCGCAACTGGAGCGATATGCGATGAGAGTACCCGAGATCAGAGGCCAGGCCCGCGAAGTCTCCGAACCCATAATCGACGGAGATCTGCTTCAGATGCAACCCCCCGCCGACAGCCGGTGTCAGGCTGAGACCCCCGGCGCCGTTTTCGTTCACCTGATTGATCCCTGCCCGCAACGCCACGACGCCCCTGTAACTAAACTCGGTTCCGAAACGAGGATGAAACGAGACATCTCCCGTGTTGACGGCATACGAACGCTGCCCGTCGAATGCCAGGTCTACGTCCAGCCCGAAGGTGAGGTGATTGTCCTGCCCGACAGGTAATACGAGTCCGGAGCCCAGTCGGGCTACCGGAAGCACGTATTCCGCGCCCCCCTCGGGAATGGCGAATTCATTGTAGTTGACCTGCGCTTCAGCAAAAGCGGCTTCGTTGATGCTCCATGTTTGCAACATACGGGTAGCATCCTGCAGATTGATCCCTAACAGCAGAGGGCCGGTGCGGTACTGCATCCCTACATCGAGGCTGTACCCCCATGAGGAGGCAAATTCTCCAATGGACCCACGTATCATCTTCCCGGAAACACCGACGGTCAGGTTTTGGCTGACGGCCCGGGCGTAACTGACAAAAAAAGCGTAGTGCGCATAGGAGAACCGGCTTATCCGGTCGCCGGCATTCGGCAAGGGTGTATTTCTATCCCTGTCCCACGCATTGAGTGTATTGGGAATGTCGTCCACACCCAGCCGTATGATGGATAAGCCTACCGACGAGCGGCTGTTTATCGGAAAAGCGCCGCTCCCGTAGTCGTAGGACACCACCCCGGCGAATCGCTCGGCGTGCATGTAGGCAAACTCCGGGTAGTACATGCCGCCCAGACCGGCCGGATTCCAGTATCCTGCCGTAACGTCGTTGGCCAGCGCGACGTACGCTCCGCCCATCCCCAGGGGGCGCGCACCCACCCCTCCCGAAAGGAAATCGGAACCGTACTTAGCCGATCTCTGGGCCGAGGCGGCCGGGATTATCGCTAAAGTCAACAGCGCAAAGAATACCGTCCCGCGCCATGAAGAAGAAAAGGTACCTGCCAAATGACCACCTCGGTTCCATAAATGGGAATCAGCAAACCGATCCGGCACGGACGAACGTGATGCATCCGCCGGGATCGTACTAGTTGTAACTTTCGGCGTTCCCTGCCTTTCCGCTTACCCGGGACTATCCATAAAACTTTCGATTCAATGCGATTTGCTCCAGACCCAGTTCGATTGCATCCAGTTGCAAGCGACCAGCCACCGCCGGATCGAGAGGACGCACCCCTACGGCATCCGGTTGCAAATCCTCCCCCGCTTCGGCGCTCCGGCGAATTTCGGGCAACTGGTCCCTGAAATCATGGTACGCCTTCGGTACGCCGGGTTCACCCTTTTCGAACGGAAGTAAGAAGAGAGGCAGCTCCGTCACGAGGCAAAGCGGATCGCCCCCCAGGCTACGCACGTATTCCATCGAACTGAGATGAAACAGCCTTGCCGTATCCTCATCTCCACGCGCCCTGAAGTACATCTGCATCGCCGCTCCTTCGGGGGTCGTCATGTATCCCGGTGCGATGTAGAAAAAACCCTTCTCCCCTTTTCGGTTGTGGTCATGCAGGGGCAGACCCGCTTCAGCGGCGCGTCGGCTCCAGGACGCCTGAAGATGGGCCGTTCGGAAAGACCAGTGGCGCTCGATAAGCAATGAAGCGCCATCCGAAAAACCCATCCCGTGCAGGCTCGCATGGAGCACATAGGGGCCATGTTCTGCAAGAAAAGCAGCAACCATCCGATTTTCGGGACGCATGGCGGGATAGCCGAACTCAATGTCGCGCCCGGGCGGTTCCCGGAACGCCCACCGCAGATAAGCGGCAATGGAAGGCCACGCATCCATCCAGACCCGGTTGCGAGCTTCCCCGTCCGGGTTGACGTGCGGAACGATGACGAATCGATATTTCCTTAACCATGCATCCCAGTCCGACCTGTTCGACAACATACCCTGTATGAGCGCTCCAAGCGCTCGGGGGGCCACCGGCTCATCCGAATGGGCGCCTGCCACAAGCGATACGGTATCGGCTCCTTTCCCGAGAACGAACCCCATGATGTGCCGACCTTCATCCGTCTTACCCAGTGGATGCACCGATGCGACGTCGGCGTGTCGCTCGCATAGATCGACCATACGATCTACGTCGTCGGGCTGAAGCGTAAATAATGGCGGAATCAGTGTGGAAATGGTTTGCATGGTGTCTTTCCTACTCGGTGTTGTTGATGGCGTCGCCGTTGTTCATCCGGACCAGTTTATATACGTCGTCATGATATATCACGGGGAATCGGGTCGGGGTATCCCGATACAAAACGGCGTAATCGGCTCCGTATTTCGCGGCGATTCGGGCCAGCCCGGGGTCGCTGATGGTATGGTACCTCCGGTCCAACTCGGCCGCGGCTGGAAAACCGGATAAGGTAGGGGGCCCATATACGTCCGTCAGGCGCTGCATCCACTCCGCAATGGAGGAGTCCTGGAATACGAACGCCTTGAAGTCGATCACGATGGCACGCCCCGATACAACACGAAAACGCCCGCCCGTAGGCGGCGTCAACACGACGGCATCCGGGGGAACATGCCGCCGGGCATAAAACGCCACGGAATCCAGCGATTCGCCTCCTTCCCGGAGGGTAAACACACCAAGGGAAGCAGGACTGAAAGCGGCAAACACGGCAAGTAGTATAGCCGTTGTCGTCAGAGGCGCCGCCCAACCCGGCCATCCTCCAGGCCGGAAAACAAACCCTAATCCTACGACAAGCAGAACACCGAGAAACACGAGTTCTCGCCCGTCCATGCCCAGATAAAATGCCAGGACGACGGAGAAAAAGAGAAAGAGAAGCAGAACGGAGCCCCGGGCCGGAGAACATTTCGGAGAAGTGATACGACGAATTATCTCCGAAAGGTGGGCCGCAAGTACGGGTATCGGGTGGGCTGCGCCGGAGCCGGCCAGCATCGCTATCCCCTGCGCCCGGCGAATCCCTCCCTCTTGAAGCCAGGTAAACAACGTTCCGCCGAAAAGAAGCAGCCCGAGCCACTTTATGATGTATACATTTCTGTACAACTGCATGGAAGCCACTATCCTTAACGGAATCAGCTCAACGAAAACGTAGCCGATTCCCATCAACACAAGCACGAAAAGGATGGCAATCCCTACACAGTCCGCCATCGGCACGTCTGTCGATTCGTCCCTGCGCCACCACGCCCACGACAACAGAGCGCTTACCAGGAAGGCCAGGAAATACCCGTGCATTTCCAGTCCCATCAACGACGGAACGTAGTGATGCGGGTTCCGGAAGTACACGAGGATCTCAAAGAACGCGTCATTGGGCAAGGTCCTCTCCATCCGGCCAAGATATAGCACATAGGCCAGGGCGATCAGCACACCTGCACCCGCCACTGAGGCGATGGCATCCCGCAGCGCTTTTCGCCTTTCGGCCGGCATTTCATTGCGGTAGGCCGCCAACATAGATTGCAGCGCGATAACACCGAGGGCAATACCGCCCGTTTCCAGCCCGATAACCGGATGAATGAGGGCGGCGGCTGCACCGGAGGCCGTCGCTCGCCACGGCTCGCGGCGAAAGGCAAACCACAGAGCCAGCATGGCCGGGGGTTGCGCCGGTGTCGCCTGTATGAAGTAATTCCATATAAGGAACGTAGCGCCGCCGAGGTCGATGCTATGAACGGCCCCGATCAGGATACAGCCCATCATGGCGGGCCCGTCCGCTTTGAACATCTGCCTCGCCATGAAGAAACTGAGGGCGATAGTGGCTACGTTTGCCGCCAGTGTCCCGATCAGAAATAACAGCGGCAACGACACGTAATGCGAAAGAAACGCGACGCCGTGGTAATAGAAGAAGCGCGGTCCCGGCCCGATGCTTTGCTGTACG
>CBDUBS010000070.1:0-16578 GCA_965365445.1 uncultured bacterium
CCGCCACTCCGGCCGATGTGGGTTGCAGGTCGAGCGTGAAACCGTGCAAATCCAGATTACCCAGCCGGTACGGTACGTTCACTCCGGCATACTGGTAATCCCGGATGACGGCGCCGAAAATCTTCTCGAACACCGACCCTCGTTTCGTGGAAAGCAAGGCGCCGTTTTCGTCATAGTAGGCCGACGGCATATCCATTACGAGACGTCCTCCCTGTTCGACATACGCGGCCAGTTTATTCAGGACGCTATCGCTCAGAGCCAGGGCAAACGGCATGTAGATGATCGGGTACCGCGGAGCAAGGCCATCCAGAATGTCGGTTGCCGTTACGTACTCGTACGGCACGTCGGCATTGATCAATGCCCGGCTGACTCCGGCACGGGCTTCTATGGGCCACTGTCTGAACACATCGCGGCCGCGAATCGACATGGCCGCCCAGTAAGCCTCATTATCCCAATCCGTATAAACGCCTACGAGCGGCTCCTTATCTGCTTCCCAGAGCTCATCCCGGTATTTCCTCGCCGCCTGGCCGATTTTCCCAACCTTTACCGCCCGGTCGGTGACCTCATTGTTACGGTCGAGCATTCCGTACTCACCACCTTCCCACCCGGCAGTGCGCACGCTCCAGGCCCAGAATCCAAACCCGCGGTAGCCGGCAGCCAGATAGGACAGCATGAACTGGGTCATGATGCCGTCATCGACCGTAAAGCCATACCCTCCCTTGCCACCGCTGAACTGCTGGGGCCCGCCCGTGGACTCCCACGTGGCTGACCATCCTCCCTTGAAATAATCGTGCGTAAGCGCCGCCATCATGTATATGGGCCGGGTTATTTCGTGCTCGACTTCATCGAAGTGCCATGCCAGATGGATGGAGGGATAAAACGAACCGTAGTCGGTCATCACTTCGGCGATCCCCTCCATATCCACTCCACGGTAGGAGAAGGGCAGGAACATACCCATTTCGCCTCCCGCACGTACCGGCTCGTCCGGATCGAATGCGGCATTTGTCAGAGCCCGCTCCCGTACCCGCTCGATGCGCATATCCGCCTTGAACCGAAGCTGGTCCCGAATGTGATGGTATTCGCGCGATTCGATCTGGTCCCACCGCCGGGCGGCATCCTCCCATGACTCGAACGCCTTATTGCCGGGAGGAATGCCGTAATGATGAAAGCTGTATGCATGGTTCAACTGGTCGATTGAGCCGTATTTTTCTTTCAGCCAGTTGAAAAAAGCCGGTCTGGTTTCCTGCGGGATGTCCGGACCCACACCGCCTGATTCCGGTACGGCCGACTGGACGTCAAGGGTCTTTCCCTGACGTTTTAGCTCCTGTAGCTTTCTGACTCGGTTTTTAAGCACTTCCATCTGGTAAGCGATCATGGCGGGGTGGTCCCGCGCCTGCTTCAGCGGCATGTCCGCCGGAAGGCCCAGCTTACGGAGCAATTCCACGGTGATGGGCTCCCATCCTCCTTCTCCGTACCACCAGGGGATGATTCCTTCATCGAGCGCAATCAGGGCTACGTCCTCGAATTCCCAGCCGGGAACGAGTTGGATTTGCTTCAACGCGGTAAAGCCCAATCGCTTCATCGTGCGAAAATGCTCCCGAATTTCCGCTTCCCCTTCCCCCGGGCGTTGAATGTACACGACGCCTACAGGTATGGGCGCTATGGTTCGAAAGTGCTCCTGTTTCGGCGAACCATGAAGCCGGTCATACAGATCGACCATATAATCGTGCGGCTGCGCACGGAGGGACGATGCGCCAAGGAATAGTACCAGAAATACCCACCCGTTTGGAATGAATCGTTGCATATGCCGTCTCGTATTTTGATGCAGGTAGACAGGCTACCGGGCAAATGGAACCACGAGAAAAAGGGGCATGGAGAGTTCGCGCCGCACTGGGAAATTCACCCCGTGGACGGCCCCACCCGGAATGCGGTATCGCAAGGCATAGTCTCCGAAGAACCCCTTGAATCGAACGCGCCCGTCGGAATCGCTCACGGCGCGTTCGTTCGTATGCCACTCGCGATGAATCAGTTGCCTGACACGCTCGTAAACAGGCCGCAACTCATGCCCCGATCGGTCCCGGTTCCACGTAATCGCCGTATTCATGAAACCCCAGAAAAAGAAAGCACCCAGAGCCGGATGCGCAAAGCTACACGTCAGATATTTCTCGACGTAATCGGCGTACAGGGCATCGACGTCTTCCACGGGCTGCAATGTATTCAGGTGGCCCGGATAAGCGCCGAACTCCGTTACATGCAGTGGTATCCCCGATTCCGCCATCTCGTCGTAGAAAGCCACCAGGTCGGCCATACGCATGAATCCACCCGTATGGCTTTGCAGCCCGAGGGCATCCGGGGGATTGCCCTGCTCGCGCAACCGCACCGCCAGTTCCAGATAGCGCCTGCGTTGCATGGCAGGAGTTACTTCGACTCCGTCAGCCGTAACCGGAGGTCCGGATTCCGGACTCTGGGTCAATCCGTAGTCGTTGACCAGAAATGTGGCGTCCGGGTCCTCCTCGCGCGCCCACCGTATGGCCGGACCCACATAGGCGGCTATTTCTTCGATGGGCTCGATGTGAGGCCAGTTTCGGCTGCTCAGGTTACGCAACGAAGCTTCCCATAAACTCTCGTTCACTACGTCGTAGATGCTCACTTTCCCTCGGAAGCGAGCTACGATACTACGGATACGCACCTCCACGAACTTCATCCGGGTCTCGTAATCGTACCGCAGCAACCATTCCGGGATCGCCTTCGGCACCGTCCACAACAACGGATGCCCCTTTACGGTCAACCTTTCCGATAGCGCCCAGTCGATAGTCTCGGCGACATGGTCCAACCGGAGGTCTCCCTGAAAATCCTCCGTTTTGGAGGCGTCGTTACGGGGGCGCTCCGTCCAGTACATCAATGCCGTCGCCGCGTTGAGCACATCCGCGAACCTTTTTTTCCAGTATGTAGCCGTGTCGTACTCTCCCTCGCCATACCGATACATGGCGTCGAGGGGCCATACCTGATCCCCGAACAGAAAGGCGTGGCTTTTTTGTTCGATCTCGACTTCGAAGTGCCCGAGCGCGGCGCCGGCCGAATCGGTCAACCTCAGCTCGACATCACGCATTCGAGCACCGGGAATCCGCGTCCTGGCCTGCGAAACGACGATGTCATCCGACCCGTCATATGAGGGCTGATGTATCGTGTGTAAGGGTGATGAAGACTGCCGTATTCGCTCCCGGGAGGGCAAAGAGCGACCAGCCAACTTTCCAAGCTTTTCACCCGGACCAAGTCCCACAACCAGGCCACTCAACGCAGCAAGTGAAGTATCTAAAAAACGCCTTCGATGCACACTGTACCTCTCATGCGATGCGTAATACAGGCAACGCGGCCCGGCTCTGGTATGGAAGAACTGAAACGGTGCGTGCAGTATTACTATGTATCAGGCCCCAATACAGCTTCATTGGGCGTAATAACCTGTTCCATTTCATCGCAACTACAGTGACACCCGTAAAAATTTCTCAATCCCTTGTGCTTCGGAACGGCGCTTCCCGCTCGACATCATAAATCGTTATAATTACTTATATTCGTTATTCAAATTATCTCCATCGGCCACACGCTCGCATCCAATCTGATAATAAATTACCTTATTTACTTGCAGTCGGCACGAAAGCGCTTTCTGGTGGCGATAGTTAGAGGATGAAAAAGCAATGTTTGTCCGAGTAAGAAACAGATCTCTCAACTCCATTCAACTGTGAGTATCATGAAAAGCAGTTCATTGAACCGGCGTGATTTTCTGAAACGGGCCGGCCTGGCGGCAGGGCTTACGGCCTTGCCATCCATCATCCCTGCCACGGCTCTGGGCCGGGGGGGCAGAACGGCCCCCAGCGACCGGATCGTGATGGGCTTCATTGGTCTGGGAAGCATGGGGATGAGCAACCTCAACGCATTCCTCGCAAAAAACGAGGTTCAGGTTGTGGCCGTGTGCGACGTCAACCGGGAGGGTGTGAACTACGCAGGCGAAGGCCCGAAAGGCAGAGAACCAGCCCGGCGGTTGGTGGACGAGATCTATTCGAAACAGGCCCCGTCGGGCAGTTACAAGGGATGTGACACCTATACGGATTTTCGCGAGGT
Source organism: uncultured bacterium (assembly GCA_965365445.1). Classification (GTDB taxonomy): domain Bacteria; phylum Bacteroidota; class Rhodothermia; order Rhodothermales; family DASSAV01; genus CBDUBS01. Next base: position 4,117 of record CBDUBS010000070.1, read on the forward strand.
GCTCAGCAGGTCGGACATCGATGCCGTGTGCCTGGCCCTGCCGGATCACTGGCACGCCTACATGGCTATCGAGGCAGCCAGGGCGGGGAAGGACATGTACAGCGAGAAGCCGCTCTCACGAACCATCTGGGAAGGAAAGCAGATGGTCAATGCGATCCGACGCCACAACCGCGTATTCCAGACGGGCAGCCAGCAGCGCTCCGATCCACGATTTCGACATGCGGCCGAATTAGCGCTCAACGGCTACCTGGGCGACATCAAGGAAGTGTACGCCCGCGTGCGCGGCATTTCGCAACCGTGCCCGCTGGGAGAAGAACCGATTCCCGAAGGGTTCATCTACTCCGAATGGCTGGGAAACGCGCCGTTGGCGCCCTACCACCACGAACGCGTAAGCGGAAAATACAACACCGAGGGAGGCACCTGGCGCTCCTGGCGTGATTACTCGGCGGGCCACATCAGCGACTGGGGGGCGCACAACTTCGACATAGCGCAGTGGGGGCTCGGCATGGATGGCAGCGGGCCCGTTGAGGTCATTCATCCGGAAGGCGGCGGAGTAGATGAACTTACCTACGTATATGCCAACGGCGTACCCCTCATCAAAAAGGAGGGCCCCAATCAGGGCATGGTGCAGTTCATCGGCAGCACGGGTTGGGTCGGCGTGGATCGGGGAAAGATTTTTGCGTCAGATCCACGGCTCCTCGATGTCAAGATGAAGCCGTCCGACACGCATCTCTACGTAAGCGATGATCATCGACAGAATTTCCTGGAGTGCATAAAGGACAGGACGCGGCCGATTACCGATGTCGAGGTCGGCTACCGCTCCGTAACGGTTTGCTTGCTGGGCGAAATTGCGCTTCGCCTCGGCCGCTCTCTGAAGTGGGACCCTGCCGCCGAGACGTTCCCGAACGATTTGGAAGCAGCCGCCTTGCTGAAACGGCCCATGCGAGGTCCATACGTGGTTCACGAAGTCGCGTGACCTCTTGATCAGTCGGTTAAAGGGAATTCCCCGTCTCGCGTATACGAGCGGGGAGTTTCCGTTTAAGGAGGTTTATAGGACTGGAACCCGACAATCCAGCCCTATCGGTACCGATCAATCGCCGTTATCAGGGCCGCCACGTTTTCGAAAGGGGCATCGTTTTCCATTTCGACGTAAAAGATCCCGCCGCCCCCTGCCTTGTGGTAAGCGTCGGCGTAACGGCGAATCCGGTCATCGATTTCCGCCGGAGTACCCAGCGGGATGAGGCGCTGTCGGTCGGGGTGGATGTAAGTAGCCACCTTATGCTCAAGGCATTTTTCGCGAAAGGTGATCTCGTCGTAGGAGGCGATCTGCGGCCATATTCCGTTCACCCCGAGCGACAGGATTTCGTCGAACAGATTCCCCAGTTGCCCGCATGAATGAAAGAAAACCAACTTGCCGGCAGAACGGATGTGTTCGATGAGGCGCCGATACCGTTCCCTGTAGTGTTCCCGGAACAGACGTTGCGATACGAGGGGTCGGTGCTGGCCTCCCCAGTCGTCGCCAAAAAACAGGACGTCGGCGCCCAGCCGGACGTAGAAGTCGATCATGTCATGCCAGTACGCTTCCATACGATCCAGGAATCGCACCAAGTCTGGATCTCCGGTGGCGAGGTCCATCATTACTTCATCCATGGGGCGCAGGGCGTGAAGCTTTTCAAAGAGCGAGATCCAACCCCTGATGATGAGGTACTCATCCTTCCGGCTATCGATGGCCGCTTTTTCGGCAAGGAATTCCGGCGAGTCGTCTGAAGGAATCGCAGGAAACGGGTATGTAGCCGCGGCCTTCCAGTCGGAGAACGGATAGTATTTCGGATGTCCCTGTATTCCAAAAATCAGGTACTCCCATTGGGTGCCCCAGTCATCCGTCGAGAACTCATGGTATGCGCCGAGGGCATCGATGGCGTGAGGTGGGGGTGCTGGTATATGGTCGAACGTGATCGGGTTGTCGGGAGGATAGGCGCAGAACAGATCGAGCAGCTTTCGTCCGTGGACGTACAGGCCGGCAGGCGATGGGTGATATATGACCGGGATCCTGTCGGGGTTGCGGAACAGGATGGCATCCAGCATACGCCGTCGGGGTGTACGGTCCGGTCGCTCCGGAAAAGGCATTGCGATGTGCTCCGAATGCTCCATGCCACTTACCTCCATTCCGGTGGGTATGCTTCGGTTGCATCGTAACGGCACCGTCGAGCTTCCTCCGCAAAGGCATTCAGAAGCGGGAGGTCGGCCTGAAAGAAATGATCGGAAGGGCAGAGAATGTACCCCCCTCCTGCCCCGGCCGCCTCGAAACAGCGACGCACCTCGGCCCGCGTCTCCTCGGGGGAGCAACCGGAAAAGAAGTGGAACTGGTCGAATCCCCCTATCATACATACACGGTCGCCGATGCGGCGTTTGGCCTCGGCCAGATTGCTGTCGCCGCCCATGGCCGGCGGAGTAAAGGTTTCCATGGCATCCGGCCCCATGTCGGCAATGCGTTCCAGGAGGGGCATCATGCCGCCGCAGGTATGATAGACGATCCGTTGGCCTGCTTCATGCGCCAGGTCAATGAGTTCGGCATCGTATGGAGCTACGAATCGGTCGAATAGCCTGGGCGAAATGACCGTTGAAGAGGCATCCCCGCCGCCCAATTCGATCAGGTCGTATCCGGCTCCTGCAAGCGAGATGATATACGGTTTTTTGCGGGCCTGCAGGATGCGGAGAAAAGCGTGTGTCCACTCCGGATCGTCGTAGGTTTCATAAATCAACGCTTCGATTCCGTACAGACAAGCGGCATCCTGCCAGGTACCCGGTTGCCCATACACGTCGAACCCGCAAACCATTCCCCGAACGATACCCCGCTCTCCAAGCAACGCCTTTTCCGACGCAACAGCCTCCACGTCGCACTTCGGGGAAGTGGCATAGCAGCCGATGAGGTCGATGTCGCTCTTTTCCTTAACCAGCCGTTCAGCCACCCAGGCCGTATGTTCGTTTTCCTGTATGACCGTCGTGAGCGTCCCGGCCGGAGTGATGAATCGGTACCTCGTAGTGATATATTCCGGATGGGGAATCGGCTCCTTCTCGATTCGCCAGTCGTCCGAAACGATGCGATGCGGCTCCAGGAAACCGAGCTTATCCTGCGAAGGGTCGTATCGTTCACCTGCGTCGGTATCGGGGCGGGTAGCTGTTACCCATCTGATTTCATCCAGACCGTAGCGATTAAAGAATTCGGGATAAGATACCCCGCCGAGGCAGCCGTCCAGAAAGGACGGCATTACATGATGCGTGGTAACCGGCAGGCGATCCGGGACGCCGCCGTGGAGAGCGGCTAATAGTCGGGCTCTGGATGTCATGGAAACAATAAGCGGTTGGATATGAAAAAGTAATCATGAGAAAGCCGGGTTCAAAACCCGAGAACGACGAAACCGCCCACCGGCCGGACGATTGCAAAACAAGACCATTCGTCGTTACTTCGGTAGGATAAAGGTGCATCAATCTACCGGCCGTTAACAGGCTACAGACATGAAGGCTCCACGAGGCAATTCGCTCCGGTGTCGGGGGTGGGCTCAGGAAGCGGCCCTCCGGATGCTCATGAATAACCTTGATGAGGACGTTGCCGAAAGGCCGGAGGAGTTGATCGTTTATGGAGGAACGGGCAAGGCCGCGCGTAACCCGGCCTGCCTGAACGCGATTCTGGAAACATTGCAGCGCCTCGAAAGCAACCAGACCCTTCTGGTGCAAAGCGGCAAGCCCGTCGGGGTATTCGAAACACATCCGGAGGCCCCCCGGGTGCTCATTGCCAACGCTCATCTTGTGCCTCGCTGGGCAACATGGGAAGAGTTTCGCCGACTTGAAGACCTTGGCCTCACGATGTACGGACAGATGACGGCCGGGTCGTGGATTTACATCGGCACCCAGGGCATCCTGCAGGGCACATACGAAACCTTCGCCGCCTGCGCCGACAAGTACTTCGGCGGCGATCTGAGCGGGAAACTTGTCGTAACGGCCGGGTTGGGCGGCATGGGCGGCGCACAGCCCCTGGCGGCTACCATGAACGGCGCCGTTTGCCTGGCCGTAGAGGTCGATCCGGACCGCATCCGGCGCAGGCTGGATACAGGCTACTGCGACGAGGAAGCAACCGGCCTGGATGTGGCTATAGAACGAGTAGAACGGTTCAAGCGGGAGAAATCCGCACGTTCGATCGCTCTGCACGGCAACATGGCAGACATCCTGCCGGAACTGGTATCCCGGGGCTTCGTGCCGGATGCCTTGACCGATCAGACTTCGGCGCATGACGTCCGGTACGGGTACATTCCGGCGGGCCATACGGTCGAACAGGCCGCAGCATTCCGCCGGCGCGATCCGGCAGGGTATGATGAAGTCGTGCTGGACTCGATGGAAAGGCATGTCGGGGCGATGCTGGAGATGAAACGGCTCGGATCGGTCGTGTTCGATTACGGAAACAATCTGCGCGGGCAGGTTGCGGACCATAGAAACATGCCGGAAGCATTTGAAATTCCTGGTTTCGTACCGGAGTTCATCCGCCCATTGTTCTGCCGGGGATCGGGACCTTTCCGATGGGCGGCGCTATCCGGTAATCCCCGCGACATTGCCGTGACGGATGCGGCCGTACTGGAAGCGTTTCCCGAAAAAGAGGCGCTGGCGCGGTGGCTGCGGCAGGCTCGCGAGAAGGTTCAATTTCAGGGGCTCCCGGCCCGTATCTGCTGGTTGGAGTACGGCGAGCGGGCCGAGATGGGACTTCGGTTCAACCGGCTGGTACGGGAGGGCAAGGTGGATGCTCCACTGGTCATCGGGAGAGATCATCTCGATAGCGGTTCAGTGGCGTCGCCCAACCGGGAGACGGAGAGTATGCTGGATGGTTCCGATGCCATAGCGGACTGGCCGCTGCTCAATGCTCTGCTCAATACGGCGTGCGGAGCCGATTGGGTGAGCATTCACCATGGCGGAGGCGTCGGGATCGGCTATTCCATCCATGCCGGTATGGTGTGTGTCGCCGACGGAGGGACGCCGGCCGATCGGAAGCTGCAACGGGTGCTCACCGCCGATCCGGGTACGGGTGTCATGCGCCACGCCGACGCGGGGTACGAAGCGGCCGTTGAGACGGCTCATGCTCGAGGCATCGACCTTCCCATGATTACCCCACAGCATTCCGGTCATTAGCATGTACGTAACCCTGGCCCATCTCTATTCCGACCTGTCCCGTTCCCTTGACGAATTGCGGGAGGACCCTTCCCGCGTTCATCGGTCTCGCGATACCGTAGAAGGGGCGATGAACGACGGAAACGCCTATTACGGCATCAATACGGGGTTCGGTGCGCTGGCTCAGGAACGCATCTCGCCGCCTCAGCTGGGGAGGTTGCAGCGCAACCTGATCTTCAGCCACGCCGTTGGCGTGGGCGAACCTACCCCGAAGGACATCACGCGCCTCATGCTGGGACTCAAGGTGCACTCTCTGGGACTCGGGTTTTCGGGCGTATCGTACCGGACATTCGAGCGCCTGCTCTTTATGGCGGAGAACGACCTCGTTCCGTTCGTACCCAGCCGTGGCAGCGTCGGCGCCTCCGGCGACCTGGCGCCGCTGGCTCACCTGTCCCTTCCGCTGCTGGGTGAGGGCCGTTTCTGGAGCGCGGATGGGTCGTCCACCCGTCCGGCACGGGAGGTGCTGGCCAGGCTAGGTCTCGGCCCGATCGAACTACAGGCAAAGGATGGGCTCTCGCTGATAAACGGCACGCAATTCATGACGGCCTACGGCGCCTATGTGCTGGAACGCTCCCGGCGGCTCGTCGTCTGGGCCGACATCCTGGCCGGCATGAGTCTGGAGGCCCTACAGGGAAGCATCCGCCCGTTCGACGCACGCATTCAGGCCGTCCGGCCCCACCCGGGCCAACGGCAGGTAGCCGACAACGTGCGAACCCTTCTCATCCAGAGCGAAATCCTTGAAAGCCATCGCAACTGTGGGAAAGTACAGGATCCGTATTGCCTGCGGTGTGTGCCGCAGGTTCATGGCGCCGTTCGCGATGCGCTCGAGCATGCGACTTCGGTCATCGAACGGGAGATAAATAGCGTCACGGACAATCCGCTGGTGTTCGAGGACGAAATCATCTCCGGAGGCAACTTTCACGGCCAACCGCTGGCGTTTGCACTGGACTATGCCGCCATGGCAATGGCCGAACTGGCCGGCATCTCTGAACGGCGCATTTATTTGCTCCTGGAAGGGCATGACGGATTGCCCCGTTTGCTCATGAAAGAAACGGGAGTCAACTCCGGGTTCATGATCCCTCAGTACACGGCGGCCGCGCTGGTGTCCGAAAACAAAATACTCTGCCACCCCGCATCGGTTGACTCCATTCCGACCAGCCTGGGGCAGGAGGACCATGTCAGCATGGGCAGCCTGAGCGCGGTGAAGTTGTTGCAGGTAATGCATAATGTGGAGCACGTTCTGGCGATCGAGCTCATGACGGGCGCTCAGGCCCTGGATTTTCGGCTGCCGCTTCGGCCGGGGCGCGGAGTGGAACGGGCGCATGAACTGGTGCGCGAGCGCATTCCTCACCACGACTCGGACACGCTGTTTTATGAGGACGTACATCGCTCTCTCGAACTCATCCGGACGGATGCGCTGCCGATCCAGCTGGTTGAAAAACATGGGATGCCGCTGGTATAAACGAGCCCTTCATGCAGATTCTGGATAACATTGGCCTGCTCGCTACCTGTAAACCCGCAGGGGGCCAGCGTGCGATTCATGAAATACGTAATGCCGCGCTGGTCTGGCAGCACGAGCACATCCTCTGGGTGGGACCGGCATCCGATCTGCCGGATAGTTTCACGGATGGGGAGCGCTTCGATGCCGGGAGGAAACTCGTCGTGCCGGGCCTTGTGGATTGCCACACGCATCTGGCGTTCGGAGGCTGGCGGGCCCGTGAATTCGTGCAACGGTGCACCGGCGTTTCGTATGAGGAGATAGCGCGGGCCGGAGGGGGCATCCGCTCGACCGTCAGGCAAACCCGCGAGATGGCCGAAGAGGAGCTTTTTGCCCGATCCGTTGACTTTTTGCGGGAAATGATCCGGCTGGGTATCACCACGATCGAAGCCAAGAGCGGCTATGGCCTCGATCTCGAAACCGAGTTGAAACAACTCCGGGTGTACCGCCGTCTGGCCCGGGAAATGGATGTGGAGATCGCCTCGACCTTTCTCGGCGCGCATACGGCGCCGCCGGAATACAGCGGTCGCCAATCGGATTACGTACGGTTTCTGGTGGATGAAGCACTCCCGCGTGTAGCGTCTGAACGACTGGCCGAGTTCTGCGACGTGTTCGTGGAAGGGGCCGCCTTCAGTCCGGACGAAGCACGTTTTATCCTTTCGGCGGCCGGGAAGCACGGATTGGCGCCGAAGGTACACGCGGATCAGCTTTCCGACACCGGAGGGGCAATGCTTTCGGCGGAGGTAGGCGCCGCATCCGCCGATCATCTAGAATACGCCTCGAAGGAAGGGATCGCCGCTATGGCGAAGGCGGGAGTGGTTGCCGTGAATTTGCCCCTGGCGTCAGTGTATCTCCAACGGCCGGCGATGCCTGCCCGGCGGTTCATCGAGGCGGGGGCGCCGGTGGCCGTCGCCACGGATTTCAATCCGGGTAGCGCGCCGTCGTATCACCTGCCCCTTGCGATGACCCTGGCCTGTATTACGAGCGGGATGACCCCTGCAGAAGCGCTCAAAGGGGCTACACTATACGGCGCTCGGGCCATACGCAGAGACCACCTCCTCGGGTCGCTCGAACCCGGCAAACGAGCGGATTTCCTGATCGTTGATTCATCCGATGTCGAACAGTGGCTGTATCATTTCCGGCCGAATACGGTGAACCGCGTATTCATCAAGGGACGGGATCGCACCCATGGGTAACGACTCGATACGCACCGCAGGGGTTGCCTCCGCCGTTCGTCCGCCGGATACGGAGCGAGACGACCCCCGCGTGGGCCGCTTGCTGGGGAATGACCTTCGGAAAGCTCGTACGGTCATCGTCGGATTTCCATCCGATAGCGGAGTCCGGCGAAACGGGGGCCGTCCGGGCGCTACCGAAGCACCCGACGCCATACGCGAACACCTGTACCGAATGACGCCGGATGCAAGGAATTCGGGCCCGTTTACAGACACCCTCGACGGCACGGTAGATCTGGGCAACCTGCCCGTTACGGGCCATACCGATGAGGATCAGGAGCGCCTGGGCGCCTTCCTTGCTCCCTATCTGGAATGCGGGGTCATACCGATCATCCTCGGGGGCGGGCATGAAACGAGTTTCGGTCATTTCCTGGGGTATGTCCGCGCCAATCTGAACGTTCACCCCATAAACATCGACGCGCATCCGGACGTTCGCCCGCCTGTGGCCGAAGGAGCGCATTCGGGATCGCCCTTCCGGCAGATGCTGATGCACTCCAACTGCTCCGGGTATACCGTAGCCGGATTGCAACCCCATTCGACCGCTCCGGCTCACGTTCAATGGATGCAGGAGCGTGGTTGTTCATATCACTGGCGAAGCGAAACGAATGAGCAGTTGCTCCGGACCATATACACGGTAACCACTGGCCCCGTGATGGCCTCATTCGATCTAGACGCTGTGGACGCGGCATTTGCCCCCGGCGTGAGCGCCCCGAATGCAGGAGGGCTCACGCCGGAATCATGGTTACGCGCCGCCTACGAAGCCGGTGCGTGCCCACGGGTAGGCTCGGTCGATCTGGTCGAGTTGTGCCCGCCCCTCGACCAGGACGGCCGGTCTGCGCGACTCGCGGCGCTGACGATATGGACCTTTCTGGCCGGTTTATCCATGCGTCCCCATGAGCCCCCCTCCGGAGGAATCACGGATTCCTTTTAACGGCGCCCTTTTCTATCTTGCGATTTCCCTCATTCCTCTTTTCTATTGCCCGACGGAATTCTCGGGGCAAACCTGCCGGCTCAACGACATGAAAACTTCCGCCCTTTCCTGCTTCGGCCTGGCCGCGCTCGTTTTTTTCGCGGCCTGCTCCGACCCCTCTGAAACCGCCGCGGTGGGTGGATTGCCTGAACGCTTCGGCACGACGCCGGAAGGCGAAATGGTAGACGTATACACCCTCACCAATCGCAACGGCATGGAAGTACGTGCGACCAACTATGGAGGCATCATCCTTACGATCAAGACGCCGGATCGAAACGGAAACATGGAGGACATCACCCTGGGGTATGACTCTCTTTCTGCCTATCTCGCCGAAACGCCCTATTTCGGCGCATTGATCGGGCGGTACGGCAACCGCATACGCAACGGACAATTCGTACTCGAGGACCAGACATACACCCTGGCAACGAATAACGGTCCAAACCACCTGCATGGCGGGCTCAAAGGGTTCGACAAGGTCGTGTGGGACGCCCGGCCCTTTTCCGAACCCGGAAGGCAGGGACTGGTATTCACGCGTCGAAGCCCCGACATGGAAGAAGGCTACCCCGGAAATCTGGATGTAAAGGTCACCTATGCGCTGACCGACGAGAACGAGCTCATTTTCGACTACGAGGCGACTTCCGATAAAGCCACACCCGTAAATTTAACCCAGCATACCTATTTCAATCTCTCCGGCGACCCGAACCGGCCGATTACGGACCACGTGTTAACCCTGAACGCCGATGCATACACACCGGTCGATTCTACTCTGATACCCAGCGGTGAAATCCGGCCGGTTGACAACACCCCTTTCGACTTCCGCCGACCCACGCCTATCGGAGAGCGGATCGAGCAGGACGACGAACAACTGCGCTTCGGGGGCGGGTACGACCACAACTGGGTGCTAAACACCTCCGGCGGCGATTCGCTCACGCCGGCGGCCACGGTCTACGAACCGACCAGCGGCCGTGTCATGGAAATTCTGACTACCGAACCGGGGATCCAGTTTTATTCGGGCAACTTCCTGGATGGATCACTCATCGGGCGCGGTAACATTCCTTACCGGCACCGGACCGGGCTGGCGCTCGAAACACAGCATTTTCCGGACTCTCCCAACCAGCCCGGCTTTCCGTCAACCATTCTGCAACCCGGCCAGACTTATTCGTCAAGAACGGTGTACAGGTTCTCCACGCGCGAGGAGGAGCCGCGCGATTGAGCGGCCGCCGAAGTCAGCGCGACGAAAGCGCTTGGCCGCAGGCTGAGATCATCCAGGGGGTGGAGGACTGATCCCCTTCCTCCACCCCTTTACGGAACTCAGAACATCCCGCTGATCTGTCCCCATTCATCTACGTCCATACCCACGGCAGCGGGACGCTGCGGCAACCCCGGCATAAGCATCATGTTGCCGCAGATGACCACCAGGAACCCTGCACCGGCGGAAAGCTGCGCGTCCGTTACCGTAAGGGTCCAGTTTTCGGGAGCGCCCAGCCGCTTCGGATCGTCGGAGAGAGACGATTGGGTTTTGGCGATACAGATGGGCAATCCGCCGTAGCCGAGAGAAACAAACTTTTCAATCTGTTTCCTGGCCTTTTTTTCAAAGTAGACGTCGGATGCGCCATAGATGGTACGGGCAATGGTCTCTACCTTTTTCTCAACAGACCAGTCCAGCTCGTACAGGAAGCGAGCGTCACGGGGGTAGCTTTCTTCGGATGCCGAAACGACCAGTTCGGCCAGTTCCACGGCTCCTTTTCCTCCCAGAGCGAAAGCATTATGCGGAGCCCAGGCCACTCCGCACCGGCGGCACAGGGCGCCTATCATTTCGAGTTCCGCCGGTCGGTCGTAGGGAAAGCGGTTGACTGCCACAACCACGGGTAATCCGAACCACTGCATATTCCGGATGTGCCGCTCGAGATTTGAGAGGCCACTTCTGAAGGCAACCGGGTTCTGTTCGTCCAACTTACTCGCCTCTGCGCCGCCATGATGCTTGATGGCCCGACACGTAGCCACCACCACCACCACGGAAGGCCACAAATCGGCCTTTCGGCAGACAATATCGAAGAATTTCTCCGCCCCCAGATCAGATCCGAAGCCGGCTTCCGTAACGACGTAATCAGCCAGTTTGAGCGCGATGCGATCGGCGATCACACTGCTGGCGCCGTGAGCGATGTTTCCGAAGGGTCCGGCATGGATCAGGGCCGGGCTATGCTCCATCGTCTGCACCAGGTTAGGCATGACGGCCTCGTTCAGAATAACCGCCATCGCCCGCTCGGCTTCCAGGTCTCGCGCTCTGACGGGAATCCCTTCCCCCTGTGTATAGCCGACTACGATATCCCCGAGACGGCGCTTCAGGTCGGAGCGAGAGTCGGCAAGCGCCAGAATGGCCATCACCTCGGAAGCGGCCGTAATGACAAAGGCGGATTCGCGCGGCACACCGTTCACACGCCCACCCAGGCCCACTACAATTTGCCGGAGGGAGCGGTCGTTCATATCCATTGCCCTGTTCCACAATCCACCGGCCACGTCGATACGAGGGTCGTTGCCTTTGAACAAGTAGTTATCTACCATAGCCGCCAGCAGGTTATGCGCTGCGGTCACGGCATGAATATCGCCGTTGAAGTGGAGATTGATTCGCTCCATGGGTAGCACCTGTGCATATCCACCACCCGCGGCTCCGCCCTTTATGCCGAACACCGGACCGAGAGAAGGTTCGCGAAGTGTCACCATACCGCGTTTACCCAGGGCGTGCAAAGCCTGCCCCAGACCGATGGTTGTCAACGTTTTGCCTTCCCCCTGCGGCGTCGGCGTCATGGCTGTAACGAGGATCAACTTCCCATCCGGGCGATCCGCGAACTTCTCCCTGACGTGCAGGCGTATTTTTCCGGTGTATTTTCCGTAAAACTCGAAGTCGTCCTCTGCCAGATCGAGGTCGTCCATGAAGCGGCGCATATGGCGTAATTCGGCTCGCTGCGCCAGTTCGATACTTGAAATCATACGGTGCCTCAAAGAAACCCTGACAAAACGACTGCCCGACTTTGTCCGGGAGGTCCGTTGCCGGCGCGGGCAGGTTTGTCAGGGGCATTAAACAATGCGCCTGTTTGCAAAACGGCTATGCGTACAAATTGGCGGATATGGGATGCGAAGTTCGATAGGCTTCTTCCGCCTTTTCCTGTAATGGATATCCTTACAGGATTTATCGTGCCGAACCAACCGTATACATACGGAAACAGGTCCACGAAGAAGTACCTGTTTGACGTCGTTCAAACGGCCTTCGGCGGGGGTGCGTCTCCTGCGACAGTAGCATCCGAACCACAGGGTGGATCGCCCGGCGGGCTTAACCATAAGACGTTGCCTTCCTGGCCTCATAGTTTCGCCGTTGCGGAATTCCAATGCCTGGTCGGTTTTTAATCGATTAATCAAACGAGTTCGCTAGGGTTGACGCAGCTTTTTTATAACTTAGCCGCTGTCGGCAATCAACGTCCGGTATTCGTCATTAAAAAAAGGCAAGTTATTATGGCAGAGGTAGCACAATCGAGGACGGTGGAGCGGCTTGG
>CBDUBS010000071.1:0-16449 GCA_965365445.1 uncultured bacterium
AGCGATCCACTTTGGAGGGGTCCTTGCCGCTGAATGCACCGCCGCCGTGCGCTCCCTTGCCTCCGTAGGTATCCACGATGATCTTGCGGCCCGTGAGGCCCGTATCGCCGTGCGGCCCTCCGATGACGAATCGGCCGGTGGGGTTTACGTGCAGGATGAGATCGGCATCGACCAGTTCCTCCGGCAGCACGCGGGGCAGCAGGATGTTCTGAACATCCTGCCGGATTTGCTCGAGTGAAACGTGATCGTCGTGCTGGGTAGAAACGACGATGGTGTGAATGCGCCGGGGGGTTTTGCGATCGGCCCCGTACTCGATGGTTACCTGGCTTTTCGAATCGGGCCGGAGGTAAGGCATCAGCTCCGTATTCTTGCGAATCGAGGCCAGCTCGCGCACGAGGTTGTGCGCCAGCATGATGGGCATCGGCATGAACTCCGGGGTTTCGTTGGTGGCGAACCCGAACATCATGCCCTGATCGCCCGCTCCCTGCTCGTGCTGTTCCGACTCGTCGACGCCCTGTTTGATGTCCGGGCTCTGTTCGTGGATGCTGCTGAGCACCCCGCAGGAGTCGGCGTCGAAGCGGAGGGCCGGATCGACGTACCCGATATCCCGGATGACGTCGCGTGCGATTTTTTGCACGTCTACGTAGGCTTCGGTCGTCACTTCGCCGGAGAGCACCACGAGCCCGGTCGTAACGAGGGTTTCGACAGCCACCCGGCTGCGGGAATCCTGCGCGAGCAGCGCGTCGAGGATGGCGTCGGAAATCTGATCGGCGACCTTGTCGGGGTGTCCTTCGGAAACCGACTCGGAGGTGAATAAATAGGCCATGAGGCGCTGGATGACTGGTTTGAGAACGGGGAAACTCCGGGGGAGCGTAAAAAACAATCGTGAAAGATAGCCTGTCGGCGATCCACGGACAAACGGTAATTCGAGGAGGCCGGGCCCTCATCGGGGCAGGGTCGGCTCCGTCCGGTTCGAGACGGGCACAATACGGTTAACGACCGTTCGGGATCCCTGTGTGCGACCAAACTCATCGGGCAAAATTGCTTCTGCCCGGCCTCTGGCTTAACTTCGGCTGTTTATTCAAAAAAACATTCCCAAAACAATCCGTCGGGCCGCCGAATTATGCCGCGGCGCGGCTGCAAACCAACACCCCAGACCCCAGGAGGCGAAGGACATGGCAACGGATATTGAAGACAAAGTGAAGAAAATCATCGTTGAGAAACTGGGCGTAGACGAATCAGAGGTCGTGCGGGAGGCTTCGTTTACCAACGATCTCGGCGCCGACTCCCTCGATACGGTCGAGCTCATCATGGAATTCGAGAAGGAATTCGACCTGACGATTCCGGACGAAGACGCAGAGAAAATTTCGACGGTAGGTGAAGCGGTCGATTACCTCCAGGAAAAAGCCGCCTGAATTTGAGACGGCCGGGGCTTCCCCGCGCCCTTTGTTGTCACGGTAGATTGCCATCCAGTGATTTATGCAACATAGTACACGCAGGGTAGTGATAACCGGCATGGGGGCGTTGACCCCGATCGGCCTTTCCACGGGTGCATTCTGGGAAGCGATGATGCGTGGTGAAAGCGGCGGCGCTCCGATCACGTATTTCGATACCGAACCATTCGAGACCAAGTTCGCCTGTGAGCTCAAGGGATTCGATCCGTTGAATTACCTGGATCGGAAAATCGCCCGGCGGCTCGATCCGTTCTGCCAGTACGCTCTGGTGGTGGCGGAGGAAGCCGTAAAGGACGCCGGCCTCGATTACGAGCACCTGCCTTCGGAGCAGAAGGATCGGATCGGGGTGATCTTCGGCAGCGGCATCGGGGGTATGCAGGTTTTCCACGAGCAGACCGAGAATTACATCAAGAACGGTCCGCGGCGGCTGTCCCCGTTTTTCATCCCGATGCTCATTCCCGACATTGCCGGGGGCCACATATCCATCCAATACGGATTCCGTGGGGCGAATTACAGCGTGGTTTCCGCGTGCGCTACGGGCAACAACAATATTGGCGACGCCTTTCTGCTGATCCAGCGGGGGGTGCTCGACGCCGCCCTGTGCGGAGGAAGTGAAGCCAGTGTGTCGGAGCTCGGCATCGGCGGGTTCAATGCGCTCAAGGCGCTATCCACCCGAAACGACGAACCCGCCCGGGCCAGCCGTCCGTTCGACTCGAGCCGGGACGGCTTCGTACTGGGCGAGGGGGCAGGCGCCCTGTTCGTGGAGGAGTTGGAGCATGCCAGGGCCCGGGGCGCCCGTATCTACGCCGAGGTGGTCGGGATAGGCATGTCGGCGGATGCGCACCACATTACCGCGCCCCATCCGGACGGCCACGGGGCGAAGCTGGCGATGGAATCAGCGTTGAGGGATGCCGGCCTATCCGCCGAGGAAGTGGACTACCTCAACATGCACGGCACTTCGACGCCGCTCGGCGACGTGGCCGAGACGAAAGCCATCAAGGCCACGTTTGGAGATCATGCATATGCCATGAACCTTTCGTCCACCAAGAGCATGACCGGGCACCTGCTCGGGGCTGCCGGAGCGGTTGAAGCCATCGCCACGATTCTGGCGATCCGGGAGCAGCGCGTGCCTCCGACGATCAACTTCGTCAACCCCGACCCGAATTGCGACCTGAATTACACGTTCAACGAGGCGGTCTCCCGGCCGGTGCGTGTAGCGCTCAGTAACGCGTTCGGTTTCGGAGGGCACAATACGTGCGTGGTGTTTCGGGCGTTCGAGTCGTAGCGAGGCTTACCGGCTCACGAAAACAAAGCCCGGCCGCCAGGTCGGGCTTTTTCGTACAGGGGGTTACCGAAACACGATTTCGGATATGACGGGCGAGCCGAGGCGGAGGTTGAGCCGGTCGCGCCAGTCCCGGCGCTGCATATGCAACTCCTGCCTCCAGGTCGAGGAGATGATTTTTACGTACAGCTTGTTACCCCGCACCCAGGCGGCATCCGTGACCCCGTTTATGGATGCTCCGGCGAGGTCGGCCCAGGCTTCTATCGCCCGCACCTCATCGAGCTTCTGCTTGATGCCCAGTTCCTGCACCAGCGACTCCAGGACGCTGCCGAGCGGTTGAGGGTTACGGTTGAGGGACATCGGCGGGGGATGGAGCATTGGGAGGAAGAGTATAAAGTATCGTATTCCGAACGCATTTTCCAGATCGTCGTGCCTGCCGTTTCGTACAGGGGCCGATACGCCCCATCGCCTACCGGACTGATCCACCTAGGCAACGCCCGGACGGCGCTGGCGGCGTGGGTGGCTGCCCGCGCTTCCGGAGGTCGGATCATCTGGCGATTGGAGGACCTGGACGGCCCCCGGGTCGTGCCTGGAATGGCGGAAGCCGCCCGGCAGGATCTGGCCTGGCTGGGCCTCGATTGGGACGAGGGTCCGGGCGGCGGGCCGTTCGGACCGTACGAACAGTCGGAGCGGGGGGCGGTGTATGAAGAAGCGCTCGGGGCGCTCGCGGACGCCGGGCGGCTTTTCCCCTGCACGCGTTCGCGCAAGGATCTTGAACAGATTGGTTCCGCCCCGCATGGCGGCGGCGTCGGAGCCGCCTACCCGGCGGCATTTCGGCCTGCCGACCTGGAGCCGTCCTGGTACGAAGCGTTCCGGAATGCGGAACGCACGCACGCCGCCCTGCGCTTCCGGGTACGGGAGGATGCGGTCGTATTTCACGACCGGGTGTACGGCTACGTTTGCGAACGCGTCGATCGTACGGTGGGGGATTTCGTCGTGAAGCGGCGCGACGGCCTGTATGCGTACCAGCTAGCCGTGACGGTGGACGACGGCCGGATGCAGATTACCGAAGTGGTACGGGGAGCCGATTTGCTGGCCTCCACCGCCCGACAGATCCAGCTGTTCCATGCGCTGGGTTATTCCCCTCCCTCATTCGCGCATATACCGCTCGTCCGAAACGCCCGGGGCGAGAAACTATCGAAGCGGGATGAGGGGCTTTCCCTGCGCAGCCTGCGCGAGACGGGCATAAGCCCGGAACAGGTGGTGGGGTACCTCGGCCATTCGCTGGGGTGGACCGATTCGGTCGGGGGGCGCCGCCCGCTCGATCTGGTAGCGGGCTTTTCGTGGCGACGGGCGCCCAGGGGAAGCCTGATCCTTCCCCCGGACGCCGCAGCCGCACTCCGGCGCATAGGCTGACTCCTCGGAATTGAACCGAAGCGGGGGGTTGAACGTTCTGTAGGCACGTTCCGGGCCGGGCAGGAAATTTTCGCGGGGCTGTTACTTGCCGATCGCCGGCGGCGGCTTTTCGGTCGGCGGGGGGTGTTGTGTCCTGCGGTTACGTCCGGGCCAGAGATTTGCCGTTTCTCCATCAGCTAATCCGTTCGTTTTCCGGTTATGCGTTTCGGTCCATCCCGATGCCACAGGGTATTGTTGTTCTTTGCCATACTGTCAATTCTTTACCGGATTGAACCGATTTCCGCGCAGTCTGCGTCGGCCGATACGGTGGTCGTGGATGCCGAAGCGGCCATCCGCCGGGCCATAGAAATCAGCCCCGAGGTGGGGGCCGTCGAAACGAACCGGGAGTACGCGGAAGCCCGGCGCAACCTGGCTCTGGCGAGCCGTTACCTGACCGAATTCGGAGCGGAAACGGCCCATGCGCCCGCACCGGGCCTGTATAACCCGAACGATACCCCGACCGATCGGCTGTACCTGGACCCCGACGTGCGGAACGAGTGGGGCCGGCTTCGTCCGTTCAACCAGATCAGGGTGCAGCTCGCCCAGCCGATTTATACCTGGGGGGAACTGGGTGGGAGCATCCGTGCGGCCCGCTACGGAGTGGACGTCGAAGCGGCGGCCGTGAGAGGGAAGGAACTCGAAGTGGCCGCCCGCACGGGGGAAATTTATTACGGCGTCCTTCTGGCGGAGGCGCTGTTCCGCCTGACGGAAGAAGCGGGCAACATCCTCAACCAGGCCAAGACGGAAATTCGGCGGTTGCTGGATGAAGGCGCCGAAGGCGTTGACGAAGCGGATCTGTACCAGGTGCTTATCACCGAGCAGGAGTATAACCGGCGCGTGGTGGAAGTGGTGCAGCGGCGGCAGACCGCTTATGCCGCTTTGCGGAGGCAGCTGTTTCTACCCGACGGCACGGTGGTCCGGCCGGCGGCGGATAACCTGGAGCCCATCGAGATGCCGATTGATTCGCTCGCGACGTATTTCGAGATCGGATTGTCATCCAGGTCGGAACTGGCGCGGGCTACGGCCGGACTGGCGGCCACGAACGCTCTGGTGGATGTGGCCCGGTCCGGTTATTACCCGAAGCTGTTTCTGGGCGCTTCGGCCCGGCTGGCGGGTACGCCCGGCCGGTACCGGCAGCCGAACCCGTACATCAGCGATCCACTGCGCGGCCGAGGTTTCGAAGCCGGGCTCGGGATGCGGCTCGACCTGAACTTTGCCCAGACGCGGGCGCGAGTCGAGCAGGCCCGCGCCGAGCGCAACGAGGTAGGGTTCCAGATGACCGCGGCCCGGCAGCTCATCCTGTTCGAGATCGAGGAGGCGTACCGCAACCTCATCGTGGCGAAGTCGGCCCTGGATGCCCAGACGGAAACCTTGCGGCTTACGCGGGAATGGATGCTTTCCGAAACGATCAATTTCGACCTCGATCTGGGGGATACAGAGAATCTGGTGGATGCGGTACGCTCGAAACTCGATCAGGAAGTAGCCTACTTCAACATGGTGTATCAGTACAATCTGGCGGTGCTTCGTTTGCTGCGGGCCACAGGCGTGTTGACCGAACGCGCCGAGACCGGCACGCTTGTTGATTCAAATCAGTGAGAACCGAGTGTCTGTTTACAGGGCTCATATCACTGAATATCATGCATTTACTACAACAAATGACCGCGCGACTGTACAAATCTGTTTTTCTGCTCCTGATGGGGTTCTTCCTGGCCTCCGGCGGGGCTTCCACGGCGAACGCGCAGGACCGGGCCCGAGAAATCCGGACCCTGCTGGAGCAGCGCGACCGGGAGATCAAAGGGTTGCTGGGAACGAAAAAGACGTTTACCGACCAGCAACGTGAACAGTTGAAAAACGTCATCAACGGCGTAATCGATTTCGAGGCGATGGGCCGGGATGCCCTGGGGGCGCACTGGGCGAAACTGACCCCCGCCCAGAAGAAGGAATTCGTTGACGTTTTTGGGGAGATCGTCCGCGCCCAGTCGCTGGCGGATCTGGATATGTACCGGACGAAGGTAGCCTACAACAAGATCAACGTGAAGGGAGACAGTGCGTTTGTCCAGACGTCGGTGACGTACAAAAACGTACCGGCTCGGGTGGATTACGCACTCGGGTTGAAGAACGGCAAGTGGTACGTTGAGGACATCATCCTCGACGACGTGAGCACGACGGGGGGGTACGCCCGTTCGTTCCAGGCCGTCGTGCGGAAGCGAGGTTTTGACGCATTGATGACCAGCCTGCGGAAGAAACGGGATCAGGTGGCTGCCGGCTGACCGAGATTTGCGGCCGGCGGATGATTCTTTCTTGCGGGGGTGGTACTTTGGGCGTGGCCTCGCCGCGCCCTCTACGAGCAGGGCAGAGAGCGGTGTTTTCCGCTCTCTGCTTGTTCTACATATAACCTTTCGTGCGGGAGATTTACAGGGCGCCAGGGAGTAGCCGGAGAGGAAGAATTTGGTACCAGATCATAGCACACTTCGAATCGTCAACGGCAGTGCGTTGCCGGTGGAGGGCTACGTACTCCACTCCTACGGACCGGAGCGGTTTCTGAGGCACGTCGTGGCTTCGGTGATCAGCCTGCGACGGCACGACACCCACCGGCCGGTTGCCCTGTACTGCCCGCAAAGCCACCGCCGTGTATTGGAGCGGTATGGGCTCGATGCCCTGTTTCAACGCATCGAACTGCTCCCCGAAGCCCACCGGTCCATCGTGGGCTTCAAGCACCACCTGCACCGGTTCATGCCCTTTTCCCGGAATCTGTACCAGGACTCCGACATGGTATGGCTCCGGGACCCGGACCCGCTATGGACCCAGCTGGCAGCCTATCCGTTTACCGCTACGGGACTCGAACGGTCGGATTTCTTTTTCGGCGGGCCGAAGGGGATCGGCGTGGCAGTAGACGTCCTGCTGGATCGGCGGCGGCGCACGATGCGCCGGTTCGGCCTGACGCACCTGCCGCGTGTGCAGGCCGGCATGATCTATAGCCGGGATCGGGAAACGGCGGCCACCGTGTGCGAAACCGCCGCCCGTTTCCTGGAGCGTCGTGCGGAAACGCACTTCCGCAGCCGGCTGAACGAGGGACGCAGCGAAGAATCGTGCGAGTGGAGCATTGCCATGGCCATGAGCAAGCTGCACCTTCCCGTGTTTACCTGGTTCCAGGGGGCAAACAGCCCGCAACTCGATTTCATCCACGGCCTGACCGAGTACGACCCCGACTTCGAGCAGGTTACGTGCCGCTATTACTGCGATCGGTTCGTGTACTCGCTTCGGGGCCTTACGAACGACGCCCTGCGGCGCCTGCTAATCCATCTGTTCACGCAGCTGCCGGGCAAGGGGGACTACCTGGACATGACGCCGTTCGTGCTCCATTTCGGCTGGCTCAAGCACAAACAGCCGTTTTACGACTACGCCGCGCGCGTCTGGGCCGACATAGCCCGGGAGCAACTCGTTCCGGACGAACTGGCCCGCGTGGCAACCTGAACCCGCTGCCGGTTAGTCGAGCGTGATGAGGCGCGTAAAAAACTCCACATCCGCCCTGTTGCGCAGCAGGATCAATCCGCCCAGCAGGAGCAGCGTGAACAGCGGGTTGCCCAGCAGGACGAGCAATACCTTATGCGCCGGCATGTGGGTGATCTGGGCGTAGTCGAACACGGTGCGCAGGGTAGCCACCACCGTGAACACGATCCACGCCGCCGCCAGAACGAGCACCCCGTACAACGCTTGCTCGTGCACCAGGCTGGGCACGACCGCCGCTCCGACCAGGATGAGCAGCAGAGGCCACCGGGGCCATACCACCAGCATCATGGCCTGTCCGGGCATCAGCGGGTACCGCCTTCGGGAAGCGAAGGAGAGCACCGAACTCCATAGAACCAGGATGAGTGCATAGAGGCTGCCCAGAAGCAGCACCAGCATCCAGGGCTGATTGAGCAGGGCCACCATGATTTTCTGGAAGGCGGCCGGCAACCACTGGAACAGCGCGGCAAACACCGGTTCGGTGCGCAGGGTTTCGAGCAGGACCACGCCCATTACGCCGACACTGCACCCCAATGCCACCAGCAGAACCGCACTGGAGCCGAGCAGCATATCCCGCCCCTCCCGTACGGCATCCCGGTAAAACCCTTTGGCCGTAAAGTACCGGGGCAGCATCTGGCGCAGCCGGGGGGAGGTGGCGTAAAACCCGGCCAGGATAACGAAAACCCCCCAGGCGATCAGCGCCGCCCAGGGTGTTTCGGAAGCGGGACGCGGGCCCGAGTCGAACGCAAACACGGTCTGGCGGCCGGTATAAAACCCCTTTACCACCTCGAAGGCCGGCCGCTGCTCGTCGTGCAGCCCGAGGAGGCCGTATGCCTTATGATAGGGGTTATCGAGGTCGTGGGAGGGGGAAGGCAGGTTCGGGACCTCGTCGCGCCAGCGGTGAACGAAAACGTACATCGGACCCGCCTCAGACGTATCCGCCAGCAGAGCGTTCAGCCCCTCTTCCAGGTACCTGGCCTGCCACTGGAGGGAGTGCTCGGTGCGGAGCCCTTCCGGTCCGCCGGGCCTGGCCCAGGCCCCGAGCGCTCCGATGCCGAACGCTACGTCGGGGTGGGCCGCTCGTACATCCCTTAGCTTTTGCATGAGGGCGACAGGGTTCGGAAGGTCGCGCCCGTCGATAAGGACGAAATCGACCGACCCGGCGCACCGATCGTGTTGCGGGAACAGGGTGGTATAATAGAGCCGGATGTCGGTTGCAGCCTGCTCCCGCACCCGGCCGGCCAGCTGCTCGAAGTAACGGCACGCCGCCGGGTTGCCCGTATCGGCGAAACCGGCCAACCCGAAGGTACGGGCCGAAGGATGCCGTGAGGCCCGTTCGAGCGCCGCCCCGAGCTCGCGGAGTGCGTAATCCAGCGAATCGGCCAGCGTTTCCGCCGGGAGATAGGTCACCGGGAGTTCCTGGAAAATGTGTATGCCGAGCGTATCGGCCAGAGTGAGCAGGCGTTCGTCCCGGATGATGTCCGTCCGAACGGCCTGCACCCCTATGGCCCGCATGAGGCGCAGATCGCGTTCCGCCCGGCGCACGTCGGAGGGGGCGCGCCACACCATACCCTTTACGGGCGCTTGCCGGGCTACGGCGCCCGGGAGGGGCAGGAAAAGCATCAGGCCGGCAAGTCCGACAACGATCTGTTTCAGCATGGTGAGTTCAGCGTATGCCCGGTCGGTTCAGGTCCCGCTTACTCCGCAGGCCGTTCGATGTTTTTGTCATGAACCCGTGCGACCGATCTATTCCCGGGCGTTCATTATTTCTCCACAGGGCTGAAACTCCCATCGGGCCTTTTCGTAGCGTGAGCCTGCGAAAACCTGTTACCACACATTTACGCCCGTCATTTGCCGAGATTGGCTGGTAGCTGTATTCTTGCGTACTCAAAATCGGTCGTAAAGGTCACTTTCGTTTCATTCATTTACAGGTAAAACATGAAAAACAGCGTACGAATCGTTCTACTCACTGCTGCGATGGCCGTAGCGCTTGCCCCGAGTGCGTTTGCCCAGTTCGACCTGGGTGTACGGGCCGGATTCGACATCGAGGCGGAGGACCCCTTCGTTGGCGTCGAGGCGCGTATCGCCCTGCCGGTAGGCAACCTCCCGTTGATGCTCCAGCCGTCGTTCGATTACTTCATTACGGGAGACGGAGGCGACGGAATCGGCGGCGTCGGTTTCGATTACAACGTGTATCAGATCGACGTGAATGTGCTGTATCCGTTCGGCGTCAACAACGAATCGTTTACCCCGTATGCCGGCGTGGGTCTCGGCATTACGTACTGGTCGTTCGACTACAGTGGCCTGGGCGTCAATGCCGACGATAGCGAAACCGACATCGGGCTCAACATCGTCGGGGGGGCCATGTTCGGGTCGGGCAATCTGCGGCCTTTCGCGCAGGCCCGGTTCATGCTGGGCGGCGGAGAGTTGTTTTCGTTGATGGGAGGTGTGCTTTTCCGCTTCGGCGGGTGAGCGGCTCCCCGGTTCGTCGTGCAAAAAGCCCGCCCCGGCGATGCCGGCGGCGGGTTTTTTTGCGCCCCTGCTTTCCGAGCGCCCGGAAATAGCCACAGAAAAAATGCCCGGACCGCACAACAATCGGAGCGGGCCCTCGTATAGCGCCCCATTCGAGAGCGGTTTACCGCCTCCACCATTCATTTATCCATCATCGGTGTTTCGTATGCGGTTATCATCGTTCGTTCCCCTGACGGCGCTCGTCGCGGCCGGGTTTCTTTTTACGGGTTGTTATACGGTGCAATACGCCGTGCCCTCCGAGCAGGCGCGCGACAGTTATGACGTGACCGATTCGTTTGAAGTGAAAAAGCGCGCTTCGTGGGTCATCTTTGGACTCGTTCCGGTGCAGGAAGCCGAGGTAGCCGAGATCGTTGCCCGCGAGGTTCAGCGCGCCGACGGCGATGCGGCTACGAATGTCGTGGTTACGGCGCAGTACGATCCGGTTGACGTTGTGGTAGGCGCCCTTCTGGGAGGGATTTTCAACACGCGCTCGTATACCGTAACCGGGGATATCGTCCGAGTAAAAGGCGGAATGGCCCGGGTTTCTCCGGAGGAAGGGTTCGAGGCGGAATCGCCTATACTGGGAGAAATCCGGTACGAGTAACGGACGATTATTACGTCGAAAGGCCGCGTTCCCACGGGGGAGGCGGCCTTTTTTATGCGCCTTGCATCCGGAGCCACCATTCCTCGCACGTCGGCGAACGTCCCGCCGACGTGCGAGGGCTTCGGCCTTGCTCAGGGGCCGGTGGCCGGGCTGGAGGGCCCAAGTTCATGCTCCTGACAAAACTTCCCGTGAAGCACTCCACGAATTTCCCGGACACAGCCGGGAAAGCGTTTCGCCAGGGTTTCTTGCGGAGTGCTCCGGATCGGAAGGTATGGCGCAGGGGTGACAACGTAGTGTCGCACCTACTTTCCAATGGAAGCCTCTCCGGAGCATCCACCCGTCAGTCCATCATTTTACGCAGAAAAGCCGGCACCTCGGAATTATCCTTTCGTATTCTTTCGGGGCGTTCCCGGACATCGTCCGGAATGAGGCGCGTGATTTTCCCGGCGGTATCCGAGCGGTTTTCGGCGGCAGGCGCCTTGGCCGCCGGAGGAACACTGCGTCGGGTATACGACGGCTCATCCAGTTGTTTCAGGTTGTCCGCCCCCTTGTACTGGGGGTGACGGCCGTCCTGGCCCAGCGGAACGGTACGGCGGTCGGAGGACGACGTTTTCTGGATGGCCCGGTCGAATCCGGTGGCAATGACGGTAACGCGCAGGTCGTCGCCCATGCCCTCGTCGATCACCGTGCCGAAGATTACCTCTACCTCATCCCCTGCTTCCCGCTGAATGATGCTGGTGGCCGCGGTAGCTTCGCGAATACCGAGGGACCTGCCCGCCGTAATGTTAACGAGAACGTTGCTGGCGCCGGCGATGGAAAGCCCGTCCAGCAGCGGGCTGGAAATGGCCTCGATGGCCGCGCGTTCCGCCCGGTTTTCGCCGGAAGCGGTAGCGGCGCCCATCAGAGCCGTTCCGCCGTTTTGCATCGTCGTTTTGACGTCCGCAAAATCGAGGTTGATCAGGCCGTGCACCGTAATCAGATCGCTGATTCCGCGGGTGGCGTTATAGAGTACGTCGTCGGCGCGGGAGAAGGCGTCGATAAGGCTGGTATTGGCCTCGGCTATGTCGAGCAGGCGTTCGTTGGGTATGACGATCAGCGTGTCCACGTTTTCGCGCAGCAGGTCGATTCCTTCCGAGGCGGTCTTGAGACGTTTGCGCCCTTCGCAATCGAACGGTTTGGTGACAATGGCGACGGTCAGGATGCCCAGGTTGCGGGCCAGGGATGCCACGACCGGAGCGCCGCCCGTTCCGGTGCCGCCCCCCATGCCGGCCGTGATGAAGACCATATCGAAATCCTGCAGGGCTTTTTCGATGTCTTCGTTGCTTTCCTGCAAGGCTTCGGCGCCGACGACGGGCCGGGCGCCCGCGCCGAGGCCTTTCGTCAGGCTGCGCCCGGCCTGAATCTTGTTCGGCGCCTTGTTGGCCAGCAGGGCCTGGGCGTCGGTGTTGATCGCGATGAATTCAACGCCGTGAATTCCGCGGTCTACCATGTTGTTGATCGCATTGCCGCCGCCGCCGCCGACGCCGACCACGCAAATCTTGGCGTCCTCGTTGAGCGCGTCATCGAAGGAGAAGCGCGGGTTCGTAGGAAATTCCATAGGTCCCTCCAGTTGTAAAAAACGTTTGTTGAACAAACGGCCGATCGCTCCGGGTTGAGCACGCCTGGAGCGATCAGGCTCGCCAAGTCTAAGGATTACGGGGTTATGTCATAAAAGAAAAGTTCGTGAGAATGCATCATAATTCATCGAACCACGATTTCATCCGGGAGGCGATCCGGTTCATCAGTTTGTCCGAGGCCACTTCTTCACGGACCGGAAGTTGCCGCTCCCCCATGGAGCCGTGGAACGGGGTAGCGCCGATCAATTCGGGACGCAGGCCGTACAACACCAGACCTACCGACGTCGAGAACTTGGGGTCGGTCACTTCTTCCACCATGCCGCCTCCCAGGCCCAGCGGTTTGCCGATGCGGGCCTCCATACCCAGCACTTCCCCGGCCAGCTCGGCCGTACCGGGGATGAGCGCTCCCCCGCCGGTCAGGACGACCCCGGCGGCAAGATGGCGGGAATACCCGCTGCGTTTGATCTCGATGGCGGCGATCTCCAGAATTTCCTCCATGCGGGGCTGGATGATCTGGGCCAGCGTACTCCGGCTGATACTTTTTTCCGGCCTTCCGCCGAGGCCCGGAATGGTAATTTCCTGATCCTCGTTCACCAGATCGACGATCGAGACGCCGAACCGGCACTTCAGGCGTTCGGCCTGATCGCGCATGATGCCGAGGCCCTTGCGGATGTCCTCGGTAACCTTGTTTCCGGCTACGGCCACTACCGCCGTATGGCGGATGGTGCTGTCTTCAAAGACGGCGATGTCGGTGGTGCCTCCTCCGATGTCGATCAGGGCAACGCCGACTTCCTTTTCGTCGGGGTGCAAGACGGCAAAGGACGAGGCCAGCGGTTCCAGCACGAGATCGTACACTTCGTATCCCGCCCGCTCGATGCAGCGGTAGATGTTTTTGGCCGCCGAAACCAGGCCGGTAATGATGTGGACGTTGGCTTCGAGGCGGACGCCGCTCATGCCGACCGGGTCGGCGACGCCGTCCTGGCCGTCGACGATAAACTCCTGCGGGATGACGTGCAGTATTTCCCGATCCGCCGGCATGGCTACGTGCGTGGTATCCTCGATGAGCCGCTGGACGTCGCGCCGGCTGATGGCTCCGTCGCGGCCCGGCACCGTAATGACGCCCCGGCTCTGGAAACTCTGCACATGGTCCCCTGCGATGCCGACCACGACCTGCCGGACGTTCACCCCTGCGGCCCGCTCCGCCTCCTTAACGGCGTGCTGCACGGCCGCCACGGTCTTGTCGATATTGACGACCACACCGCGGTTGATGCCGTCCGACTCCGCCACGCCGACGCCGAGTATGTTTACCCGGTCGATAGAGTCGGCGGCGGCCACGATGGCCCCGATCTTGGTCGTTCCGATATCAACCCCCACTACGATACGTTCATTCATTTTCGATTGTCCATTCATCATCTGCTGCGCTCTCCTGGGTCGGCTGCCGGCTGCGAATCGGTTGACGTCAACAGTTTTTCGTTGGTGACGACCTGTCCGTCGAACCGGAGATCTACGAGCGAAAAGAGTTTATCGGGTTGCGTAAGAACGGCCTGGCGCCAGAACAGGGCAAGCCGCTCGAGTTTTTCAGCGAACCCCAACCGGCCCATACGAACGGTGAGGGATCCCTGGCGATGCACCGGAGCGGTGCGCAGCCGAAGCTCGCCCTCTCCGTCGAGGTTGAATTCCGAGATGACGGCCTGCACTTCCTCGCCGGCGCCGCCCAGTGCAGCCAGCAGGTCCCGCACGGTTGCATTCCGGAACGGTTCGGCCGGGCCGGGGATGACGTCGGCTCCGCGCAGCAGCGGCACGTCGAAGGCGGCGCCCGCCGGCGGCATCACATATCCTTCCGCATCGGCGTATACCCTGGGCCGTCCCTGTCCGTCCAGAAGCAACGCCACCGGAGTCCGTTCCCATATTCGGATACGTAGGGCGCCGGTTGGAAGGCGCGTCACGCTCGTTTTTATCACCCAGGGGTGCCGCCGCACGCGGTCCTCGATGATCGCCGGGTCGATGTCGTACAGGGCTTGCGTGGTATCTACGCGCGCCATGCCCCGGATATCCGCTTCGTCGGCCTGTTCGGCGCCGACCACCTGTATGTGGTTGCAGGGAATGAACACCGAACCCAGCCATACCAGCAGCAGCAACAATCCCATGATAGCCGTTCCGGCGATCAGGTACCGTTTTACTCCGGGTTGTCTGGTCTTTTTCCCCATGGCTGGTCTGGTTTTCATTCGGCGGGAAGCCTTTCAAGGAGGCGTTTCCCGTATTTCCAGATGTCTCCCGCCCCCATGGTAATCACTACGTCGCCTTCTTTCAGCAACGCACCCAGCATCGACGGCAGGTTTTCTTTATCCGCCACGTAATGCACTTCCCGGTGGCCGTACCGCTGCGACAGATCGGCAAGCAGCCGCCCGTCGATACCAGGTATGGGTTCTTCCCGCGCCCCGTAAATGTCCGTCAGGACCAGCACGTCGGCATTGAGGAACGAGCGGGCAAACTCGACCTGGAAGTCGCGCGTCCGCGAATACAGGTGGGGCTGGAATACGGCAATGACGCGCCGATCCGGGAAGCCGGCGGCGGCGGCGGCCAGCGTAGCCGCCACCTCGGTCGGGTGGTGGGCGTAATCGTCCAGTACCAGCACGCCGCCCCGCTCCCCGATGCGCTGAAACCGGCGCTGGACGCCCGAAAACCGGGCGAGGGCCTCCCTGATGCTTGCAAAGTCGATGTCGAGTTCGAGGCCGACGGCAATAGCCGCCAGGGCATTACGAACGTTATGCACACCCGGGATCTGTATTTCGACGGAGCCGAGCAGTTCCTTGCCGGCCAGCGCCTGAAAGGTGGTTTTCAGCCCTACCTGATCGATGTTTTCCGCCCGGATCTCGGCCTGCCGGGAGGTCCCGTAGGTGATTACCCGGCGGTTTACCTTCGTGACGATCTCCTGTACGTTGGGATCGTCGAGGCACAGAATGGCGGCTCCGAAGAACGGCACCGCATTGGCATATTGTACGAACGCCTGTTTGATGTCCTCCAGGTCGGTATAGGTATCCAGGTGGTCGGCCTCGACGTTCGTGATTACGGCCAGCGAAGGCGTCAGGCGCAGGAACGTCCGATCGTACTCGTCGGCCTCGATGACGATGATGTCCCCTTCCCCGACGACGGCATTGGAACCGAACACCGTTACCTTCCCCCCGACGATGATCGTCGGGTCGAACCCGCCCTCGGTGACCACCAGGCCGGCCATCGACGTGGTGGTCGTTTTGCCGTGGGTGCCGGCAATGCCGATGCCGAATTTGACGCGCATCAACTCGCCCAACATGACCGACCGGGGGATGAGCGGGATGCGCTGCCGCTCGGCCTCGATGGTTTCCGGGTTGGCTCCGGACTTTACGGCGGAGGAGTAGACGACCACATCGGCATCTCCGACGTGGGCGGCGGCGTGCCCTTCGTATACCGTCGCGCCCAGGGTTTCCAGCCGGTCCGTCACGTCACTCTTGCGGACGTCCGACCCGGTTACGCGAAAGCCGCTATTGAGCAGAACTTCGGCAATGCCGCTCATGCCGATGCCGCCGATCCCCACCATGTGGATCTTGCGGATGCGGCCCAGCAGCGGCTGCCTGCGTCGTTCTGTCGGTCCAGAGATCAAGAAAGTACCCGTATCTACGTTAATTACCCTGTCTGTTGCGTCGGCTTTACGCCCGGCCGTTCCGAGCCAGCCCGAGCGCCGCCTCTGCGATGCGTCGGGCGGCGTCGGGCTTGCCGAGCCTTCTGGCCGCTTCCGCCATACGGCGGCGTTCTTCCGGATCATTCAGCAGCGCGAGCGTCCGGCTCGTCAGTTGCTCGCCGAGTTGCGGTTCGGGCAACAGAACCGCCGCACCGGCGGCGGCCATACTCAGCGCGTTCTTCGTCTGGTGATCCTCGGCCACATTGGGCGACGGCACGAGGATCGCCGGGCTTCCGGTTACCATGAGCTCGGAGCAGGTAATGGCGCCCGCCCGGCACAATACCACATCCGAGGCGGCGTAGGCC
>CBDUBS010000072.1:0-16423 GCA_965365445.1 uncultured bacterium
AGGCGGGCATCCCGACGTTCAACTACCCGGATACGGCGGCCCGGCTGTTCAACTACATGTGGCAGTACAGCTATAGCCTCAACGGCATTTATGAGACGCCGTCGCTATCCGACCAGTCCGGGATGGTGCGATCCGATCAGGCGGCCGACCTCATCGAGCGGGTCCGCCGCTCCGGTCGCGATCTGCTGACCGAGTTCGAGTCCAAAGAACTGCTGGGATACTACGGCATTCCGACCGTCGAAACCCGCATTGCCGAGACGGAGGAGGAAGCCGTCGAGGCGGCAGACGCCATAGGGTACCCGGTCGTGCTGAAACTCCATTCCACCGTCATCACGCACAAAACCGACGTGGGCGGGGTGCGGCTGAATCTGGCCGATGCGGACGACGTACGCCATGCATACAGGGCCATCCGCTCTCGCCTGGAGGAACTGGGTCGCCTGGAGGCGTTCGACGGGGTAACCGTCCAGCAAATGATCAAACTGGAAGGGTACGAAATCATCATCGGTTCCAGTGTAGACGCTCAGTTTGGTCCCGTGCTCCTGTTCGGATCAGGGGGGCAGCTCGTGGAAGTTTACAAGGACCGCGCTCTGGCTCTGCCGCCCCTGAACTCAACACTGGCGCGGCGCATGATGGAGCAGACGAAGATATTCGGCGCGCTGAAAGGCGTTCGCGGGCGTCCCCCGGTGGATATCGATGCGCTGGAGCAGCTCATGGTCCGGTTCAGCCAGCTCGTCGTGGAGCAGCGGCTGATCAAGGAAATCGACATCAACCCGCTGCTTGCTTCACACGAGCGCCTCATCGCCCTCGATGCCCGCGTCGTGCTGCACCCGGAGGAAACCGGGCCGGAGGACCTGCCCATGCCCGCCATCAGGCCGTACCCGAGCCAGTACGTAACGGAAGGGATCATGAAGGACGGAAGCCGATACCGGATTCGCCCGATCCGTCCGGAAGACGAGCCCAAAATGGTCCAGTTCCACAACCAGCTTTCCGAACAGAGCGTGTATCTTCGGTATGCTTCCATGATGAAGCTCAGCCAGCGGGTGGCGCACGAGCGGCTCGCCCGGATCTGCTTCATCGACTACGATCAGGAAATGGCCCTGGTTGCGGAGGTGGATAACCCCGAGAGCGGCATGAAGGAAATCATCGGCGTCGGCCGCCTCACCAAATTGTACGGCGTACCCGACGGCGAGTTTGCCCTCATCGTAACCGACGCCTACCAGTACAAAGGGGTAGGCACGGAATTGCTCCGGCGACTCGTGGATGTAGGCCGGGCTGAAGGGCTCGAGCGCATCCTGGCCGACATCCTCGTGCAGAACCACGCCATGCAGCATGTCTGTAAGGCCGTCGGCTTCACCATCGTGCGCACGGCCGATGCCGAAGATCCCATGGTTAAAGCAGTAAAAGTACTCAATTAGCAACGACAGGAGAGCGGAGGAACGATCCTGTAACCCGCTCGAACCCTTTCGCCTGAAATCGCTTAAACGAACAGGTTGCCGAACCAGGGCGGCCGCTGAAATCATACGGCTGCCCGAAGCGGCCGGGCTCTCCGAAAGAAGGGCCGGGGTGCTTCTCCTCGCAAACCAGTTCGTGAAGTGTATGTACAGTACCGCCGAACCCGATCCGGACCGGGGCGACCCGGCCTTCGAGCGAAACGTCAACGAAGCGGAATCCGTCCAAACGACGGGCTTCGAAGCCGAGGCGATGTACCACAATCTCCTCGAACTGTTGCCCGATACGGTCGTCTTCACCGATATCCGGGGGCGTCTGCTTTACGTAAACGAGGCCGGAATGCGCCTGCTTGGAGGAGACGCCGGTCTCATCGGCCAATCGCTGTGGGATTTCGTCCATCCGGAGGGGCGCGCCTCGGCGCAGGAGCGATCCCGACGCCTGCTTCGTGGGGAACGCCTCGACCTCGTAGAGGAAACCCTGGTGTCGCGCGACGGCCGCGAGCTGTACGTCGAAAGCTCCTCCATCCCTATGCAGTACCGGGGCCGCCCGGCAATCCTGACTACCATACGGGACGTCACCGCTCGCAAAAAGGCGCACGAGGAGGTCGATCGGCGCGAACGGCGATTTCAGGAAATAGCCGACACGGCGCCGGTCCTGATCGGCATGAGTGAATCGGACGGTTCGTTCAGCTTTTTCAATGAAAGCTGGCTGACATTTTCCGGCGCCACAGACGAAAACCTGCTGGAAGGACAGTGGTGGAACGATATCCATCCCCACGACCGCGAGCCTTTTATCCTGGTTTACCACGCCGCGCTCGACAGGCGCGAGCCCTTTACGGTCGAGTGGCGTATGCGCCGCTCCGACGGCAGATACCGTTGGCTGCTCGGAACCGCCGTGCCCCGTTACGGGGCATCCGGTTCCTTTTCGGGCTATATATGGTCCTGTGTTGATATTACCGAGAGGAAGGAGGGTGAAATCGAACTGCTCGGCGCCCGCAACCGGGCCGAGGAGATGGCCCGTCTGAAATCGGCGGTGCTGACGAACGTAACGCACGAAGTGCGTACACCGCTGACCGTCATCCTCGGGTTTACGTCCATGTTGCGGCAGGGCGTCCGGCCCGAGTACAAGCGCTTCGTACACGTCATCGAGCGCAGCGGGAAGCGGCTGCTGCTTATGCTGGACTCGATTTTGGACCTCGCCCAGCTGGAGGCGGGGGCGCTGGAAGTGGACGAAGCGCCGTTCGACATCAACGATGCCGTACATAACGCCGCAGAGGCGGCGCGTCCCCTTATCGAGGAAAAAGGCCTTACACTGGAAGTTCGCTTCGCCGAGGAGCGGGTGACCGCTCAACAGGGGCACCGCATTCTTTCCCGTGTTCTGGATTATCTGCTCGATAACGCTGTCAAATTCACCGACCGGGGCTCGGTGGAACTGGCCGTTGAGCCGGAGAAAGACCATGTACGCATCGTGGTTCGGGATACCGGGGTCGGTATCGACCCGGCATTTCTGCCGCGCGTTTTCGAGGAGTTCTCTCAGGAGAGCACCGGTCTTGAACGGACGTATCAGGGAAGTGGCATCGGGCTGACCGTTTCCCGCCGGCTCCTCGAGCGACTCGGCGGAGACATTCAGGTGACGAGCCGCAAGGGAGAAGGATCGGAATTCGCTATTATCTATCCCGCTGTCGCCGGTCGTTCGGAACGATCGGTTCAGCAGCCCTCCATCCACGTTTGAATCCGGCGTAATGGCGCTCAACCCAACCGATCACGACCGGGCCCACGATCTGGCCTTCATCTACCTGTATGTGGCGCATGGTACGGATCATCATCTCTCCGACCGGGAGCTGGATGCCGTCGTCAACCGCATTCACGGCCGATGGGAAGACTCCAGCGTCCAGTCGGCCCGCGACATTGTCATGGCGGCGCTTTCCACTTACGATGCTTCTCCGAACCCGTTAACCGATGTGACCCGCGCCATGATGAGCTTGCGGCAGGATCTCGATCCCTCGCAACGGACGGCCATCGTTGACGACCTCGTTCGTATCGGCCGCGCCGACGGCGTGCTGCTCGAACGGGAGAGAAACATCATTGCGAGCATAGCCGAAACCTGGGGCATCGAGGTGCAATTCGAAGCGGCCGGCTCGGAATACGAGGACCACGAGACGATAGGTGTTCTGCACGATCTAGCGTTTATCTACCTCGTCCTGGCGCATAGCACCGATTCCGAACTGAGCGAAAAGGAGGAGCAGGTTATCCTTCAGAAGCTGCGTTACTGGCAGCCTCGGCATTCGGAGTCGGACACCCGCCGCGTCCTCGAAGCGGCCCGACGACGTTATGCACTGGGCCCGGACGAAACGGCTCTGGCCTCTTCCGTTACGGCCGTTCGATCGGCCCTGCCGGAAGAGCAGCGCCGGACGGTTCTGGAAGACCTCGTCCAGATAGCCAACGCTGACGGTTTTTTTCTCGATAACGAGGAGGACATGATCAACCACCTCATGCAGGCATGGGAGCTATCGGCCGCGGCCAATTTTCCGGTCAAGGCGGGGCGTAAAGATAGACACTCATGATTATAAATGTATACTTTCCCCAGGCTGAGCGGGGGTGTTTGCCTTATGGTTGCACACCCTCCGGCTATTCGAGCCACCTCGCTTAAGGGAGCAGTTTTATTGCTTTTACATACAAAATGAAAGCGGCGGAGCCGCGCTGAGGCCGCTCCGCCGCTTCCCTATGCAGGACGTTCTTTTTAGAAGTCCATGCCGCCGCCCATGCCGCCCGGAGGCATCGCCGGAGCTTTCTCCTGCTCGGGCTTGTCGGCCACAACGGCCTCGGTCGTCAACAGCAGGCTCGCCACAGACGCCGCATTCTCCAGCGCCGTGCGCGTCACCTTCGTCGGATCGATCACGCCCTGGCTGATCAAGTTGCCGTACTGTTCGGTCTGCGCGTTGAAGCCGAAATCGTCCGAACCCTCACGCACCCGCTGCACGACGATCGAGCCTTCCACACCGGCATTGACCACGATCTGGCGCAGGGGCTCTTCCAGCGCTCGCCGGATGATCTTTACGCCGATCTCCTGGTCCGGGTTGTCGGTCGCCAGATCTTCCAGCGCATCCAGCGCCCGAAGGTACGCTACACCGCCGCCGGGCACGATGCCCTCCTCGATGGCCGCACGCGTGGCATGGAGCGCATCTTCGACACGCGCCTTCTTCTCCTTCATCTCCGGCTCGGTCGCGGCACCGATTTTCAGTACGGCCACGCCGCCGGAGAGCTTCGCCAGGCGCTCCTGGAGCTTCTCCCGGTCGTAGTCGCTGGTGGTCGTCTCGATCTGCTGACGAATCTGACCCACGCGCGCCCGGATCTGATCTGCCTCTCCGGCTCCGTCCACGACGGTCGTGTTGTCCTTGTCGATCACGACGCGCTTGGCGCGGCCCAGGTAGCTCATCGTCGCGTTCTCGAGCTTGTAGCCCTTCTCTTCCGAAATCACCGTCCCGCCGGTGAGCACCGCTATGTCCTCCAGCATCGCCTTGCGACGATCCCCGAAACCGGGCGCCTTCACCGCGGCTACCTTCAGCGTGCCCCGCAGCTTGTTCACCACCAGCGTCGCCAGCGCCTCGCCTTCGACGTCCTCAGCCACGATCAGCAGCGGAGCTCCCATCTGGGCGATCTTCT
The DNA here is from genome assembly GCA_965365445.1 of uncultured bacterium. Classification (GTDB taxonomy): domain Bacteria; phylum Bacteroidota; class Rhodothermia; order Rhodothermales; family DASSAV01; genus CBDUBS01. Next base: position 5,112 of record CBDUBS010000072.1, read on the forward strand.
CCAGAATGGGCAGCAGGTCCTTCATCGTGGAGATCTTCTTGTCGTGGATGAGCAGGAACGGATCTTCAAGTACCGTCTTCATCCCTTCCGGATCAGTCACGAAGTACGGCGAGAGATAGCCCCGGTCGAACTGCATACCTTCCACCACGTCGAGCGTCGTGTCGGTGCCCTTGGCTTCCTCGACCGTAATCACCCCGTCTTTGCCTACCTTGTCGAACGCATCGGCAATCAGATCGCCGATCGTACGGTCGTTGTTGGCCGAGATCGCCGCTACCTGCGCAATCTCCTCCTTGTCCTGGATCTCCCGGCTCTGGCTGCGAAGCGCCCCCACGACGGCTTCCACCGCCTTGTCGATGCCGCGCTTGAGGTCCATCGGGTTAGCCCCGGCCGTGACGTTCTTCATGCCGCTGGTGATAATCGCCTGCGCCAACACGGTAGCCGTCGTCGTACCGTCGCCGGCTACGTCGCTCGTTTTCGAGGCGACTTCCTTGACCATCTGCGCCCCTACGTTCTCCAGCTTGTCCTCGATGTCGATTTCCTTGGCGACCGTGACGCCATCCTTGGTCACCGTCGGTGCGCCGAACTTCTTCTCGATGATCACGTTGCGCCCCTTCGGACCAAGGGTGACCTTGACCGCGTTGGCCAGCGTGTCCACCCCGCGCTTGAGCGAGGCCCGCGCGTCGGTGTCGAATATGATCTGCTTCGCCATAGCTATGCTTTCCTTTTTCGTTGATGATACATTGCTGCTCGTTTCCGGCTTTCGCCGGAGACCACACGGCCGAAACCGTGCGGCGTTACATGCTCCGGGCATTGTCTGCGCCGGGTGTTACTTGCTCGCGATCACGCCCAGGATGTCGCTCTCGCGCATGATCAGGTAGTCCTCGCTGTCGAGCGAGATCTCGGTGCCGGAATACTTGCCGTAGAGCACGGTGTCGCCCTCCTTGACCGTCATGTCGATCTTGGCTCCGTTCTCGACGCGGCCCGGACCCACGGCGACGATCGTGCCGCGCTGGGGCTTCTCCTTTGCGGTGTCCGGAATGAACAGGCCCGAGGCGGTCTTCTCCTCGGCCGGCTCCGGGCGCACCACCACCCGGTCGGCCAACGGTTTGATGCTGGTCATGTAACGTATCCTCCCTGTTATGTGGTTTTAGTTTTCGTTGTTAGCACTCCTTACTGTTGAGTGCCAGCGCGCAAAGTTACAAAAACCTCCTGCTGAATGTCAATGGGGGACCGTTATCCTGATTCCACCTACTGGCGTTGTTAGTGAACCGGAAGGGGCACAGAGAGGTTAAACTTGTTACATTAAAGCAACGTCACGGAGTTGCCTTTACCGTCATGCATCCGATCATCCATCGTCCCGCCTGGGTTGCTGCGTTTGCAATCGCGGCTTTGCTGCCGGTGCTGGCCGTACTGCCTCCGTTTGTGAGCGACCCGCTGCGTGTGGGGATCATGCTGGTGTTCTCACCTCTATGCCACCAGATCCCGGAGCGCTCCTTCCACCTGCACGGCGCCTCCCTGGCCGTCTGCCACCGGTGTCTCGGGATATATCTGGGTATGGCAGGCGCAATCGGGGTTTTTCCGCTTTTTGCGGGGGTTGCACGCCGCCTGGTGCACTGGGATAGGGTGATTCTGGCAGGCGCCCTCGGCATGGCCGGGGTGGACTGGGCGGCCGGTATGCTGGATATATGGCATAGTCCTCCGTTGGGGCAGGCCGCTACGGGGGCCGTATTCGGGGCCGTTGCCGGAGTGCTCATAGCCCGCGCCGTGGCCGGGGAAGGTAAGGCCACAATCGGACCGTCCCGGGACGTTTCCCGGGAAAACGGGTTGGCCGGCGGGTGATCGCGATTTATCTTAACGGAACGCAAGCTATTCGTCGCACGGCGGCCGGTGAACCGCCTCGATGCCCGGCTTCTCGGCCCCCTCAAGCCTCAGGTCCGCACCCGTGCGGGACAACCGGGCGCTCATCCGAAACGTTCAACATCCTATGCCCAGTAAACTTCAATCCATGTTGCTCGGAGGGTTGGCTGTCGGCGTGATTACGTCGCTGCTGGCTTCCATACCGTACGTTGGCAGTTGCTTTGCGTGCCTCGCCTATGCGGGGGCCGGGTTGCTTGCCGTGTGGCACTATACCAGCACGTATACACTCACCATTACCGGAGGGCAGGGAGCGGTCATGGGAGCGGGCGCCGGGGTGGTAGCCGCGCTGGTCGGCACGCTGATCGGCCAACTGGCCTCTTTCTTCGGCCTTACCCCGTCGTTTCGCGAGGCGATGACGAATGCGTTCGAAAACAGCGCCCTCGACCCGGAGCAGGCCGAGCAAATGCAGGAATTGTTCACCTCACCCTTCATGCTTATCGGCATCGTCGCCGTGAGCCTCGTCATATCGGCCATTCTCGGCGCCGTTGGCGGGACGATAGGTTCTTCCATATTCAAAAAAGGAGGCGACTACCCGGAAGAATCCATGGATGCTTTCTGAATTCGTACAGCTCGCAGCAGGATGACGGAAAGGGAAAACATGCTGAGCGGCGCCCTGTACGACCCGCACGACCCGGAGCTCGTCCGGGCGCGGGCAAAGGCGCGGGATCTGTGTATGGCGCTGAACGCCACGCCGGAGGCCCGGCAGGATGAAAGACGACGCATCCTGACCGAACTGCTCGGCGCGGGCGGCGAGGACGTCTGGATTCAGCCCCCGTTCTACTGCGATTACGGTACGCATATCGAGTTGGGCCGGAAGTGTTACTTCAACTTCAACTGCGTCGTGCTGGATGTGTGTCGGGTTAGCGTCGGCGATTACACGCTTTTTGGCCCGGCCGTGCAGATATACACGGCAACCCACCCGCTGGAGCCGGGTCTGCGCCGCACTCGAGAGTTCGGTAAGCCCGTGACGATCGGCAGCGACGTATGGGTAGGCGGAGCAGCCGTCATCCTTCCCGGCGTAACCATCGGGTCGGGATCGGTCATCGGAGCCGGAAGCGTCGTCACCCGTGACGTTCCGGAGGGCGTATTTGCCGCCGGAAACCCCTGCCGCATCCTCCGTACCCTCCTTCCGGAAGATCATCCGGCCAACACTGACCGATCAGGGTAGCCCGGCTACGGGCAGGGGAACCGTGAAATAAGAACCGGCCAGCTGATACAGGTCCGGTACGAACCCGACTACCAGCAGCAGGACGGCGCATACCACCAGCACGGCCGCCGAAAGCCGGGGTATCGGGAATGCGGCGTGGGACGGCGCCGCTTCGGGTTCGTCCGCCGGGGACCGCATCCAGAATACCCAGAGTATGCGCAGGTAGTACCCTGCCGAGACGGCGCTCGCCAGCACGCCGACCACCACCAGCCAGGTCAGACCTGCCTCGACGGCCGGAGCAAATACGGCGACCTTTCCGAAAAAACCAGCCATGGGAGGAAATCCGGTGAGGCTGAACATGAACACACCCATGGTAACGCCGAGCAGCGGCCGGCGCAGTCCGACGCCCGCCAGCGAAGCGAGCGTCTGCCGGCTGCCCTCCTTCTCGTCCCACTCCAGTAAGGCCATCACCCCGAATGCGCCGATATTCATCAACGAATAGATGAGCAGATACACCAGCGCTCCGGCATAACCGGCGGGGGTATTGGCCGCCAGCCCTACCAGCACGTATCCGGCATGGGCGATAGACGAATAGGCCAGCATCCGCTTGACGTTCGTTTGCGAGAGGGCCAGTACGTTGCCCAGCGCCATGGTAGCGACCGCAACCACGGCCAGCACCAGGCTCCAGCGTTCCGGAGGCAAGGCGTAGTAGAGCACCAGAATCAGCGAGGCGAAAGCCGATGTTTTCGACGCGGTGGACATGAACCCCGTGAGGGGGGTCGGCGCGCCCTGATACACATCCGGCGTCCACATGTGGAACGGGACCGCGCTCACCTTGAACAGGAAACCGATGAGCAACAGGCCGACCCCTGCCCAGAACAGACCAACACTGCCGGAAGCCGCCAGGCCCTCGGCCATCAGGGTGAGCGTCATCGTTCCCGTCGATCCGTACAACAGGGCGATGCCGTACAGGAAAAAGCCGGTCGAAAACGCCCCCAGCAGGAAATACTTCAGGGCGCTCTCTACCGCCCCCTCGTCCTCGCGCACCAGGCCGGTGAGCACATACAGGCAGATCGACATGGTCTCCAGGCCCACGAAAATGGATGCCAGGTGGTTGGCATTGGCCAGGAAAATCATACCGGCCGCCGCAAACAGCACCAGCGCATAGATTTCGCCGTAGGGCCGCCCGATCCGCTTCATGTACGGTTCGGAAAGGATCAGGCTGAGAAGGGTGCTTCCGAGGATCACGATATTGACGAACGAAGAGAATCCGTTTGTGCGAATCGCTCCGAAGAACGCCAGATGCGGTTCGGCGGTCAGGTGAAACACCTCCCAGAGCAGTCCGGCGGCTACTGCGATTACCGCCAGCCAGGGGATGCCGGGGGCGCTACGCCGGTAGGCTTCCCAGACCACCGCCGCCATCCCCGCCGTCGCGATGACGACGAGCGGGAAGGCGGCCAGAAGATCGGTACCGAAGGTGCTGTATGCCTGTGATAGGTCCATGGAGTATTTCAGGAAGAAGAACGCTCGCCGGCCAGCTTCTCGATGTGCCGGGCCAGCTGCACGTCCATTTCTGTCACTTGGTTGCCGGCGTCGTGCGTCTGAAGCGCCACCCCGACCCGGTTGTATATATTGGTCAGTTCGGGATGGTGGTCCATTCGGTCCGCCTCGAACGCCAGCCTGACGATAAACCCGACAGCCTCCCTGAAGTCGGCCAGCTCGTACGTCTTTTCGAGGCGGTCATCCCGATGGGTCCATCCGGGAAGCGTAGCGAGTGCTTCCTGAATCCGGGTTTCGGTCAAGGGGGTGCGGTTCGGGTTCATCGGCGTATCAAATGAGGCTGAATACCCAGCCGCTGAAAAAGAGCACGTATATGACGAAATAAACCGGGATGAGGATGGGAAGCGAGTACTTCACGATGTAACCGAAGAACGAGGGGGTATCTACGCCGTTGGCTTCGGAGATGGCCTTTACCATGAAGTTCGGCGCGTTGCCGATGTAGGTCAGGGCGCCAAAGAACACCGCTGCGACCGATATGGCCTGTAAGTAATGCCAGGCGTCCGGGTGTCCGAGCGCCGGGTCGGCGAATACGATCACTCCGTCGGGCGAGTTAACGTCGAGGCCGAATTTGCCCATCGCCGCCGCCAGGAAGTTCAGGTAGGTAGGGGCGTTATCCAGCACCCCCGATAGAAAACCGGTCGCCCAGTAGAACGTACCGGGAGTCAGGGAATCCGCGTTGTGCTGCGCAAACTGGCTAATGAGTTGCAGAGCCGGCTGCATGGTGGCGAATATACCCAGGAACAGCCAGCCTACCTCCCGGATGGGTTCGAAACTGAATTCGTTTTGCGCCAGCGCCTCTTTGTTGGCAAACCGGAATGCGAGAGCGGCCACCGTGAACATGATGATCTCCCGGATGCCGAAAGGCAGGTGTAAATCTCCTATGTGCAGGGCCGGGATGAATCCGAGCACGTTCGGGTCGAGGAATACCGAAATAACGATGATGGCTACCCAGAGGAAGTTGATGCTGCCCAGTATGCCGATGGTCGATCCGTTAGGGTCGGGGTCGGGGCTGACGGCTTTATTCCGCCGGTCTATCACCCAGAACACCCCGAGGAGCAGCCCCGTGGTAGGCAGCCAGATGTACCATACGTGCGTGAGCGTCCAGAAGAATGGTACGCCGCGCAAAAACCCGAGAAACAGGGGCGGATCGCCGATGGGAGTGAGCGCCCCGCCTACGTTCGCTACGAGGAAGATGAAAAACACGATGTGGTAGCCCTGGAGTCGCCCCCTGTTAAGGCGCATGTAACTCCGGATGAACAGCATGGCGGCGCCCGTCGTCGCGATGATGTTGGCAATCAGAGAGGCGACGAACAGCAGAATTACGTTATTGGTAGGCGTCCCGCGGGCATTGATGCGCAGGAAGATCCCGCTGGCGGCGATGAACAGCGAAGCCACCAGCGCGATGAAGGAGATGAATTCCGCCAGGGCGTGCAGCATCACAATGGGCGAATGCAGCACGATCAGGTAATAGGCCACCACAATCAATCCGAGCCCCACGGAGTATTTTGGATAATGGTGGTGCCAGTGATGCGGGAAAAGCAGAGGACCGGTGGCAATGAGCAGCAGGATGGTAATAAAGGGAAGCACCAGCCATACCGGCGGCATCGGGCCGTGGGCGGCGGGTTCCGGTTCCACTTCCGGCCCCAGCGGATCGCCGCCTGTAATGCCGAGGGTATCGTCGTGGGCCTGCTGCGGAGCGGCCGCCTGTACCACGGGGGCAGATGAGCCGTCCTGGGCGTGAGCGACCAGGGTAATCGAACCCTGCGCGAAGAAAAGGAGCAGCAGGGTCCACGCGAAGAGCCACTTATCGAGGCTAATCCGGGTTGACGAGCGGGATGAAGGACGTAGACACATACCGACAGGAAGGTTGTGCAGGGTGTAGAGGGCGTGTCAGGGAGTATCGGCGGCAGCCGCCCTGGATGACACAGGAGTGAAGGTAACCACGGGAACACTGTCCGTTTCGGCGGCCAACCGCGACGCGGCGATTTTTCGTTCCATCGTATCCAGAATGAACCGCGTGGCCCGGTCGCTTTTGTTCAGGAAGGATTGCGGGGCAAAGCCCATCCACACCATCAGCACGGCCAGCGGAACGAGCAGGCCGATTTCCCTCAGGTTCAAATCCTTCATCGTTCGGTTTCTGTCGTCCGTTAAAGGTCCGAAGAACATTTTGTAGACCAGCCACAGCAGGTACACCGCCGCCAGGATCACGCCGGTCGTGGCGAGGGCGATCAACACCGGCCGGCCGATGACCTCGCTTTTGAAAGAGCCCAGCAGGATCATGAACTCGCCCACGAAACCGTTCAGACCGGGGAGTCCCGCCGAGGCAAGCACGGTAAGGATCATGAAAAACGTAAGCACCGGCACGCTGAGGGCAATGCCGCCGAAGTGCTCCATCAGCCGGGTATGGCGCCGTTCGTACAGCATACCTACGATGAGGAACAGAGCGCCCGTCGAAATGCCGTGGTTGATCATCTGAATGAGGGCGCCCTGCATGGCTTCGTGGGTGAAGGCGAAAAGCCCCAGCACCACAAACCCGAGGTGGCTGACGGAAGAATACGCGACGAGCTTCTTCGCATCGGTCTGTACCCGCGATACGAGCGCTCCGTAGATGATGCCGATAACGGCCAGAATGGCGAACAGCAGGGCGTATTTGATCGCGGCCAGGGGGAATAGCGGCAGGCAGAACCGGAGCAGCCCGTACGTACCCATCTTCAGCAGCACGCCCGCCAGAATCACCGAGCCGCCGGTAGGGGCCTGTACGTGGGCATCCGGCAGCCACGTATGCAGTGGAAAGAGGGGCACCTTGATGGAAAACGCCAGCGCAAACAGAAAGAACAGCCACGTCTGGTCGGAGGCGGGAAGGTCGAATGCGATCAGCTTGTACCAGTCTGTCGTGAACACGCCCCCGTTTACGGCGTCGCCCGCCAGGAAACCCAGGTACAGGATGGCCACCAGCATCAACAGGGACCCGATCAGTGTGTAAATCACGAATTTTACTGCCGCATACACCCGATCCTCCCCGCCCCAGATGCCGATGATGAAATACATCGGAATGAGCGTCAGTTCGAAAAACACGTAGAACAGCAGCAGATCGAACGAAACGAATACGCCGGTCACGCCGGTTTGCAGGATCAGGAGGAGCGCGTAATACCCCTTGTGCAGTTTCCCGATGTACGTCCAGGACGAGAGCACCACGATAGGCCCCAGGAGGGTAGTCAGCATGACGAGCAGCAGGCTCAGCCCGTCCAGCCCTACGAAGTACTTGATGTCCACCGCGCCCGTAAACCACGGAATGATGTCGGCGGCCTGCGGGGAGCCGGGGTCGGCCGTCGGATCGAAGGCGGCATACAGCCCCAGGGAGAGCAGGAACGTGGCGACCGTGGTGACGAGGGCCGTCCAGCGAATGGTCCCCGCCCCTTGCAGGACCAGGGTAACCAGAGCGCCCGCCAGCGGCAGAAATATGACGGCCGAAAGAAGTGATATCATCGTATGAGCAGTCATCGCTACGACGGGAAGGAGGTTTGCCCCCGGCCCGCCTACATGTACAGGATCAGCGCCAGCACCACCACGACGCCCAGCAGGACGGCCAGGGCGTAATTTTGCACGATACCCGTTTGAATGAATTTCAAGGCCCCGGAGGCGCTCCGGGTGAGGCGGGCCGCACCGTTTACCGCACCGTCCACGATGTGCTGGTCGAACGGGAACAAACCACCCCGCGCCGTGCGGATGAGCGGCCCCACGACGGCGCGCTGGTACGCTTCATCCCAGTAGTATTTGTTTTTCGCCCAGCGGTACCCGGCGCCCAGCCTTCTGCGCAGTACGGCATCGTACTCCAAGCCGTGCCGTGTGTATTTGCTGTAGGCCACCCATACGCCCAGAAAGGCCACCAGAGCGCCGAATACCAGCAGCAGCCATTCGATGAGCACGAAGCTCGGTGCGTGCTCCGCGAGTTCCGGTTCCGATACGGGGCCGCCGTAGGGCTCTCCCAGCCAGTGATGAATCCAGTTCCACTCTCCGTGGGCAATTACGGCCGGTATGCCGGCTAGGCCCCCTACCACCGCCAGAAAGGCCAGCACATACAGTGGAATCGTCATGGTGGCCGGCGATTCGTGCGGGTGCACCCTGTCGGCGGCGGGCCACCGGGGTTTGCCGAGAAAGGTAAGCACGTAGGCGCGGGTCATATAGAAGGCCGTCAGAAACGCCGTTACGACGCCCACGCCGTACACGAACCATGCGTACAGATGGCCGTCGTACCCGTACTCGAAGGCTCTGAACAGGATTTCATCTTTCGAGATGAACCCCGAGAGGGGAGGGATGCCTGCAATCGCCAGGGTGGAGAGGAAGAAGGTTAAATTGGTAGCCTTCATGTAGCGGGAGAGTCCGCCCATCGTCCGCATATCCTGCGGGTCGAACGGCTGAGCGTAGTCCTCCCGGCCTTCGTGGGTTTCCGAGGCGATGGACGGCTCATCCCGGTGGCCCGGCAGCAGCCCTTTGTGCTCCAGATCGTGCTCGACGTGGTGCATGGCATGGATGACACTTCCGGAGCCGAGGAAGAGGCAGGCCTTGAAGAAGGCGTGCGTCATTACGTGGAAGATCGCCACGAAAAACGCGCCTACCCCGGCGGCCATGAACATGAAACCCAGCTGCGACACCGTTGAGTAGGCCAGGACTTTTTTGATGTCGTACTGCGTCATCGCAATCGTGGCGGACATGAGGGCCGTCAGGGCGGCTACTACCGCAATCACGATCATGATGTCCGGGGCCAGCAGTACCACCGGCGACATACGGGCCAACAGGTACAATCCGCTCGTCACCATGGTGGCGGCATGGATGAGCGCGGATACCGGCGTCGGGCCGGCCATGGCATCCGGGAGCCATACGAACAGCGGTATCTGCGCGCTTTTTCCGGTGGCGCCGATGAACATGAGTAAAACGACCCAGTTCAGGGTGGACTGGCTCAGGGTCTCCGGGTCGGCGAGCAGCGTGCCGAAATCGAGCGCCCCGACTTCCCGAAACAGCAGAAACATCGCCAGCAAAAAGGCAAAGTCGCCGATGCGGTTGACGATGAAGGCTTTATTGGCCGCCGCGCTGTTTTTCAGCTCGGTGTACCAGAACCCGATGAGCAGATAGGAGCACAGGCCGACCCCTTCCCACCCGAGGAACAGTACTACCAGGTTATCGCCCAGCACCAGGTTCAGCATGGCGAAGATGAACAGGTTCAAGAACGCAAAAAAGCGCCAGAACCCCCGGTCGCCGTGCATGTACCCGATGGAATACACGTGGATGAGCGCTCCCACTCCGGTCACGATGAGCGTCATCACGAGCGAGAGCTCGTCGATCCGGTAGGCGAACCCCAGGTTCAGGTCGCCGGCTGCCATCCAGGTATACACCGGCACGATGATCGGCTCGCCGCCGTAGGTTGCAAACAGGTAGGCCGCTATGCCGAACGGTACGGCCACGACGGCGGTACCGACGAACCCGACAATCGATTCGCGACGCAGCGCCGGGAGGAACAGGGCCAGGAGTCCGTTGAATACGGCTCCGAAAAGCGGCAGCAGCGGTATGAGGAGAAACAGTAAACCGTTTTGCATACGGGCCAGAGGTCAGAAGGCGGCTACGGTCAGTAGCGGAACAGGTTGATCTGCGTTACGTCCACGGTGAGCTTGTTACGGAAGATGGCGATGACGATAGCCAATCCGACAGCCGCCTCCGCCGCCGCCACAGCCATGACGAAAAAGACCAGAACCTGCCCCGATGCATCGCCCAGGAACTGGCTGAACGCCACCAGGGTCAGGTTGACGGCGTTGAGCATCAGTTCGACGGACATGAGGATGATGATGACGTTGCGCCGGAACAGCACACCGATCACGCCGATCACGAAAAGCACCGCGCTCAGCGAAAGGTACCAGGTCAGAGTCGATTCCATAAGCCTTCAGAGGGGCGGGTGAGCGTTTCGAATCGCAGTCCGTCAACCGGCTGTGCGGCGTCCTGCGGTGTCACGTAACTTTTCGACGGGCCAGGATGACCGCTCCCACGGTTGCCGCCAGCAGCAACACCCCGATCATTTCCAGTGGGAGCGCATACTCCGTAAAGAGGTATACGGCCAGGTATCCGGCCGAACCCGTCTCGGCGGCCAACTCGGGTAGTAAAACCTCCGGTGCGGCCCCCAGCCCGAGCGCCACGGTGTACCCCAGTTGGGCCAGCAAGGCCAGGCCAAGCAGAAAAGCCGCGCCCAGCTGCCAGTTGAATCCTTGCAAGTGGGGCAACTCGGTCAGGTTCAATAACATGATGACGAACAGGAACAGCACCATGATCGCCCCGGCGTACACCATAACCTGTATGACCGCAATGAACGATGCATGCAGAGTAAGGTAGAGGCCCGCCACGCAAAACAGATTGAGGATCAGCCAGAGGGCGCTGGAAACCGGGTTGCGGGAAACCACCATGCCTATGGCCGCAGCGATGGCTGCCGCCGCCAGGAAAAAAAACAGAAACGACGCGATCATTGGGTGAAAAGCCGGCTCGGGGTGAGAGCGAGCGGATGGGTGTTTACACCCGCGTGGCAACTACAGCGGGACAAGTTAGCCAAACCGAAGGGCTGCATCAAGAAATATCGCGATGTTCGCCCCGTGAAGAAGCCGTTTCCTGTGGGGGGCGCCCACAAAAAAAACCCGCCGACGCGTCCGCC
>CBDUBS010000073.1:0-16132 GCA_965365445.1 uncultured bacterium
GATTCGCCCGCCCACCGGCTCGAACTGACGCCGGACCTGCTCGATACGATCCGGGCCGATGCCGTCATGGACCGCGTCGAGTACTTCCACACCCTCTCCCCTTCGAATACGCTGCCGGAGATGTTGAGCGTGTTCACCCGGACCCGCGAAGTCATTCTGCCCGTCATCGACGATGCCGGCCCGACCGACGGCCCTCCCCCGTACTCGGGGCTCGTTCTGCTGGACGACGTTCAGGCGCTGCTCAAGTCGGCGGATACGCTTCCGCAGCTCATCGTAGCGATGGACGTACAGGCGCCGTTCATGTCCGTCCGCACCGACGATACGCTGAACCGGGTACTGGAAACGTTCCTTCAGTCGGGTTACCCCGAATTGCCCGTCCTGAGCGCCGGGGGCCTCATCGAAGGCTTCGTTCGACAAAACCAGGTCATCAACGAATACTACCGGGCATATCTTCGCCGGAGAGCCGAGGAGGAAGCCTGATGCCCTATTCCGCACCGTTCGAACTCGACCTGCAAAATGAGATCACCCTCCAGATCCTCCTCTCGATCGGAGCGCTCATCATTGGCGGGGTGTTCATACGTCTGGTAAAGCGGCTCATTCCCCGGTACATCGATGAACCGGCCCGGCAGTACCGGACGATAAAGATCATCCGTCGGCTGAGCGCTCTGTTCGTTCTGATCGTGCTGGCGGCCATATGGTCGCCGGGCGAAAAAAACATCGGCACCTTACTGACCGTCATCGGAGCGGGCCTTGCCATATCCATGCGCGAAGCCCTTCTGAGCCTGGTCGGGTGGATGAATATCATCATCCGATCCCCCTACCGGCAGGGCGACCGGATCGAGGTAAACGGGGTCATCGGCGACGTAATCGACATACGGCTTATGCATACCACGCTCATGGAGATCGGCAACTGGGTGGATGCCGAGCAGAGCACCGGACGCATCATCCACGTACCCAATGCCTGGGTTTTTCAACATGCCGTAGCCAACTACACGCGCGGCTTCGCTTTCGTATGGAACGAGCTGGCCGTCGTTCTCACGTTCCGCAGCGACTGGAACGAGGCTCGGGAAATCATGCTGAAGCTGGCGCAGGAAGCCTCACCTGCCGTCGAGCAACAAGCTGCGCAGAACATTCGGCGCATGTCCCGGGAATACCTGGTGCATTTCAGCATACTTACCCCATTCGTTTACGTGCGCATCGTGCCCGACGGCATCAAGCTCACCCTGCGCTACCTGTGCGACGTCCGCAAGCGGCGCGGCACCGAACATGCCTTCACGGTGCAGCTGCTCGAAAAGTTTTGCGCTCATCCGCGCATCGAGTTTGCCCACGCCACGCTGCGGATTGTCCCGACGGAACCCGGGGCGCCTCCCGAAACGGATTCTCCCGGCCCGCCCTCACGCCATCAGGGTTGATAAAACAGGGCTCGGCGCCGAAGGGTACTTGCATACCGGACTGCCGTGAGTGTATCTTGGCCGCATGAACGCACTGAACGCTCATATGACCCCCGTAGCCCGGTTCTGGTGGTGGCGTCCGCCGGGAGCACTGGGTCGTTCATACGAGCGAGACTGAATCGCCGTACCTGAATCGAAGCGTTCGCTTTTTTGACCCACTGCTCCCCGATGCAGTGGGTTTTTCATTTTCCGCCCCGATACAGCATGGATTTACACGAGTTCAACCGGCACGTTCGCGAACAGCGCGCCCGATCGGGCAAGCCGTTCGTTGTGCCGGTAGCCCGCCGCCTGAGCGCCGATCTGCTTACACCGGTTTCGGCCTACCTGCTTCTCAGGCAGGGAGCCTCATACGCCTTTCTGTTGGAAAGTGTGGAAGGGGGCGAAAAACTGGGCCGGTATTCCTTCATAGGCCGCAACCCGTACCGGTCCGTACGCGCCTTCGGAAATGAGGTAACCATAGAGGATCTGAACGAAACGGGAGAGGTGCTTTCGAGCCGGACGGAGACGGCCTCCGTATACGACGCACTCCATCGGCTGATGGACCAGTACACGGAGGTGCGCCTGCCCGATCTGCCCCGGTTTACCGGCGGGGCCGTCGGTTACATGGGTTACGATACCATTCGGTTGATCGAACGGCTGCCCGAACCTCTCCCGGATCCGCTTTCCCTGCCGGATGCCGTCTGGTTTTTCTACCGGTCGATCGTCGCGTTCGACCACGTCAAGCACCAGATCATCCTCATATCGAGCGTATTCGTAGAGGACCGGACGGACATCGAGCAGGCGTTCGCGGACGCGGTCGAACGGAACGAGGCCCTCGAACGGGAACTGTCGTCGGCATTCGACCACCCGGAGCCGGTGACCCTTACCGGAACGGAATTTACCTCCAACGTTTCGCGCGAGGCGTTCGAGGAGGCCGTCGAGCAGGCCAGGCGGTACATATACGAAGGCGACATCTTTCAGGTCGTCCTCTCCCAGCGCTTTTCCATCGGCTTTACCGGCGACCGGTTCAACCTGTACCGGGCGCTGCGCCAGGTGAACCCCTCTCCCTATCTGTTTTACCTCGACTTCGAGGAGTTCGCACTGGTCGGTTCCTCACCCGAAGTACTCGTGCGTGTCGAGGACGGCCGGGCCGAAGTACTGCCCATCGCAGGGACACGCCCCCGGGGCGCCACCCCCGAGCAGGACCGGCAGCACGAGCTGGACCTCATGAACGATCCGAAAGAGCGTGCGGAACACCTCATGCTGGTGGACCTGGGGCGCAACGACCTCGGGAGGGTATGCGAGTACGACTCCGTTCACGTCAGTCGTTACGCCGCCATCGAACGGTATTCCCACGTCATGCACCTCGTATCCTCGGTGGCCGGGCGGCTCAAACCCACTCGCACCGCACTCGATGTACTGGCGGCGGGTTTCCCTGCAGGGACCGTAAGCGGCGCTCCCAAAGTGCGTGCCATGGAAATCATCAACGAACTCGAACGGGTCAAGCGCGGTATCTATGCCGGGGCCGTGGGGTATGTGGATTTTTCAGGCAATCTCGATACCTGCATCGCCATCCGGACGATGCTCGTCCGGGATGGACTGATTTACGTGCAGGCGGGGGCGGGCATCGTAGCGGAAAGCGACCCCGCCCGGGAATTCGAGGAAACGGTCAACAAAGCCCGCGCATTAAAGGAAGCCATACTCGTTGCCGCCGATGGGTTGTTGTAAACTCCCTCTCTGCGGCGTCATTTCACCTTATTTATAAAGCCATGCTGAACTTCTTACTCAACAAAGGCGGAGCAGGTATTTCTTTCTCCCGCGAGGAAACCGCCGCTCGCCTGAACCCGCTCATGCGTCGGCTCGTCGAGCTGATGTATACCTACGACCGGCTTCCGGTCCAGGGGCTCGACCCCGAAACGCTGGCACTCCTCGAAGAACAACGAAAAAAGCTTCGCACCGACATCTCCAAGTTCGGAGAAACGATCTATAGCGCGGGCGGCCACGCCTTCACGGGAGCGACCATGACGTCGGATGCCTCTCCCGCGGGCGCAGCGCCCGACGTTAAATATCTGATGGACGGGGAGGAAGATTTCCTCCACGCCGTAGCCGGGGAGATGAAGCAGAACCATCAGGTACGCACCCTCGCAACGCTGAAGGCCGTTCGCAGAAGCAGCCGGGAGCGGGTCGATTTCCTTCGTTCTCTATCCGGCAAAACCGTTCCTGCGTCATGAGTTCATCCGAATCCGCCTATCAAACGGAAGCGGCGGTCCGCCCCGTCGATGGATCGGCGACGGTCGTCGTATCCGGTATACAGCCGTCAGGGGTGTTGCACCTGGGCAACTATTTCGGCGCCCTGCGGCAACACATCGATCTGCACACCCGCCACGAGTCCTATTACTTCATCGTCAACTACCACGCCCTCACATCGGTGCGCGACGCCGAGGCCCTGGCCCGGTACACGTACGAGGTGGCTCTGGACTATCTGGCGCTCGGCTTCGACCCACTGAAATCCAACCTGTTCGTCCAGAGCGACGTGCCGCAGGTTACCGAACTGGCCTGGATATTCTACAACCTCACACCGGTTTCCCAGCTCGAAAAGGGCGTGGCCTACAAAGACAAAATCAGCCAGGGCCTTAGCCCCAATGCCGGACTGTTCAACTACCCGGTGCTTCAGGCGGCCGATATCCTGATCTACGGAGGCTCGCTGGTGCCGGTCGGAGCCGACCAGAAGCAGCACATCGAAATGGCGCGGGATATCGCCATCCGGTTCAACAATACCTATGCCCCGGAGGACGACCCCGTTTTCCGGGCGCCGGAAGCCCTCATCCTGGACGATGTAGCCGTGGTGCCGGGCATCGACGGGCGCAAGATGTCCAAGAGTTACGGCAATGCCATCGGGATATTCGAGGAAGGAGCCGCGCTCAAAAAAAAGGTCATGAGCATCGTCACGGATTCGACGCCCCTGGAGGAGCCGAAAGACCCCGCTACCGACAACGTATTCGCGCTCATCAAGCTATTTGCCGACGATGACACGCGAAACCGCATTGCGGAGGCCTACCGGGCGGGAGGGTACGGGTACGGACATGCCAAACGCGAGTTGCTCGGCCTCGTGAACGAGTACTTCGCAGAAGCCCGCGATACCCGCCGTCGCCTGCAGGAAAACGCCGACTACGTACGGGATGTCCTGCAAACCGGCGGCCGGCGTGCCAGGGAAAAGGCGGAACAGTACATGCAGATCGTTCGCGAGCGCGTCGGGCTCGTTACGACCTATTGAACCATCCACCAGGAGATCGCTCATGGTCCTCGTGATCGACAACTACGATTCCTTCACCTACAACCTCGTCCATCTGCTCGGCAGACTGACGGACGATCTGCGGATCATCCGAAACGACGCGGCCACCGTGGAAGAGATCGAGGAGTGGAAGCCGGAGGGGATCGTTATTTCTCCCGGTCCGGGCCGGCCCGCCGATGCGGGCGTCACGGAGGACGTCGTGCGTCGGTTGGGCCCCACCACCCCTGTATTAGGGGTTTGTCTGGGGCACCAGGCCATCGGCGAAGTATTTGGAGGTCTGGTAACCTACGCCCCCACGCTCATGCACGGCAAAACCAGCTCCATTTTTCACGACGGCCGTTCGCTTTTCCGGGGGCTGGATCAGGGGTTTACGGCTACCCGATATCATTCGCTCGTTGTGGACCGCGCTACGCTTCCCGACGCGCTCGAAGTGAGCGCCGAAACGGAGGACGGCGTCCTCATGGGGGTGCGCCACCGGGAGTTCCCGATTGAAGGCATCCAGTTCCATCCGGAAAGTGTCCTTACGGAAGTTGGGCCCCGCCTGATTGCCAACTGGCTGGAGCCGATTCTCCGCCGTTCATCCACTTCCCTCTCCGCCGCTCTGTGACGAGCCCCTATGCGCCAACAACTGAAAATACTTGCGGAGGGAGGCAGCCTGACTCGGGAGGAAGCCGAGGACGCCATGCATCTCCTGATGCGCGGCGAAGCCGAACCCGAAGAAACGGCGGCGCTGCTCATGGGGCTTCGCGCCCGGGGAGAAACGTCGGATGAACTGACGGGGTTCACGGCCGTCATGCGCGCGTACGCGGTGCAGGTCGCCCTCGACGATCCGCACGCCATAGACCTGTGCGGCACAGGCGGCGACGCTACCGGCACGTTCAACATTTCCACCGCGGCCGCTTTCGTATGCGCCGGGGCGGGGGTTACGGTAGCCAAACACGGCAACCGGTCGGTTTCTTCACAGTGCGGATCGGCCGACGTACTCGAAGCGCTCGGCGCCAGGGTGGATCTCAAGAAAGAGGGCGTCGAGTTCTGCCTGAAGGAAGCCGGGATGGCGTTTCTTTTTGCCCCCTTCTTTCATCCCTCCATGCGGCACGTAATGCCCGTGCGCCGCAAGCTGGGCGTCCGGACGTTCTTCAATATTCTCGGGCCGCTCGCCAATCCGGCCGGGGTGCGCCGCCAGCTCGTCGGGGCGTTCCACCCCGGGGTGGCTCGCCAGATGGCCGACATATTGGGAAGGCTGGGCGCCGAACACGTCATGGTCGTCCACGCCGGAGACGGACTGGACGAAATATCCCTTTCCGCCCCGACGACGGCATTCGTCGCCGGGCGCGATGCCGGTGCGCCGGGAGAAATGCGCATCGAACCCCGACAGTGCGGCATCGATGAGGGTCCGCTGGACGGCCTGCGGGGTGGCACGGCGACGGATAATGCCGAGATTATCCGTCGGGTGCTGGCCGGGACACCCGGCCCGGCCCTGGATGTGGTGCTGCTGAACGCCTCATTCGCCCTGCTCGTAAGCGGCCGGTTTTCGTTGCTGGAGGAAGCGTGCAAAGCCGCCCGCGAAAGCATCGGGTCCGGGGCGGCCCTGCGATCCCTGCACCGCTTCATCGAGGTTAGCCGGGAGGCCCCCGACGCCTGACGGATCATTACAACACGAAGCCACATGAATATCCTCGAACAGATTCTACGCGATACGGCCGCACTGGTGGCGCGCCGAAAAGTCACCGCGCCGGTCGAAATGCTGAAGGATCAGCCGTATTTCGACAGCCCCGCCCTCGGATTGGCCCGGTCGTTACGCGGGGAACGTCTGGGGGTCATTGCGGAGTTGAAAAAGGCGTCTCCCTCCCGAGGCGTCATTCGGGCGGATTTCGACGTCAGGGAGCTGGCGATACAGTACAAGCTGGGCGGCGCATCCGCCATATCGGTGCTCACGGAGCCCGGTTACTTCGCCGGGTCGTTACAGAACCTGGCTCTGGCAAGGCGAACCGTTGACCTGCCGCTGCTTCGGAAAGACTTCGTGCTCGACCGTTACCAGTTGTTCGAGGCGCGGGCATACGGAGCCGACGCGGTATTGCTGATAGCCGCCGCCCTCGATCCGGCGCATCTGGCCGATCTGTACGAAGAAGCCTGTGAAATGGGCCTGAGTTGCCTCGTGGAAGTCCATTCGACCGACGAACTGGACGGACTCGACCTCGACCGGATCGAGATCATCGGCGTGAACAACCGGGATCTGAAAACCTTCCAGGGGGACATCAATCGCTCGCTGGACGTATTCGCTCACCTGCCCCGCCATACCGTGCGCGTTTCCGAAAGCGGCCTCCGCCGCCCCGAAACGCTGGCCCACCTCCGCCGGAACGGAGCCGACGCGGTTCTCATCGGCGAGACGTTCATGACGGCGCGGCGCCCCGGAGAGGCGTTGAGCCTTCTCTGCGGCGAAACCGAAGCCCTCTTGTCGTCAACCCTGCCGCCGCTCCGACTCGTCGGCTGATCCATACGCAACCCATGCTTCCGAAACTTAAAATTTGCGGCATTACCACCCTCGAGGATGCGAGGTACTGCGCAGGGGCCGGAGCCGACTTCCTGGGATTCATCCAGTACGAACTCAGCCCCCGATACATCGACCCGCCCCGGGCGCGGGAGATCATCGAATGGGTACAGGGGCCCGAAACGGTCGGGGTATTCGTCAACGAATCGACCGATTCAGTCAACCGGATCGCAGGGGAGGCCGGGTTCAGCATGGTGCAGCTTCACGGCGCGGAAACGCCCGACCAGTGCGCCCGCATCGAGCGGCCCGTCATCAAGGCATTCCGGGTGGTGCACGATGCATCGCCTGAGCAGCTGCGTATGCTCATGGAGCCCTACCGGGACGTCGTGCAATACTTCCTGCTCGATACGT
The DNA here is from genome assembly GCA_965365445.1 of uncultured bacterium. Lineage (GTDB taxonomy): Bacteria > Bacteroidota > Rhodothermia > Rhodothermales > DASSAV01 > CBDUBS01. The sequence continues at coordinate 7,622 of CBDUBS010000073.1, forward strand.
TTCACACCAGCCTGTGGGGAGGCACCGGCGAATCGTTCAACTGGCGCCTTGCCCGGTACCTGGCCGAGGACTTTCCGGTACTCCTTGCCGGAGGGATAGACGCCGGCAACCTGACGACGGCGGTTGAAACCATGCGTCCGCTGGGCATCGACGTATCCAGCAGCCTGGAGTCGTCGCCGGGCGTCAAAGACCTCGATAAACTGGCCCTTTTCTTCGAAACGTTCCATAGCCTCGCGGACGGTCGATAAGGCCGGGTACGCTCGCACATTCCTCCTCTTATGCATACTGAGCTTCCTGTACCCTTTTCCGGCCCGTTGCCGGACGAGCGAGGGCACTTCGGCCCCTACGGGGGCGCTTTCGTTCCCGAAACCCTCGTACCGGCCCTGCGCGCCCTGAACGCCGAATACCGCCGGGCGCTTGCCGATCCTTCGTTTTCGGCTGAATACCATCGGCTACTGGCCGAATACGTCGGCCGCCCGACACCGCTCACCCGGTGCGACAGACTCACCGAACATCTCGGCGGGGCGACCATTTACCTGAAACGGGAGGACCTCTGCCATACGGGCGCGCACAAAATAAACAACACAATCGGCCAGGTGTTGCTGGCGCTTCGCATGGGTAAACGCCGCATCATTGCGGAAACCGGAGCCGGTCAGCACGGCGTGGCTACGGCAACGGTGTGCGCTCGCTTTGGTTTGCCGTGCGTGGTCTACATGGGCGAGGAAGACATCGCCCGGCAGCACCTGAACGTCCTGCGTATGGAGTTGCTCGGGGCGGAGGTCCGCCCCGTTACAAACGGCACGCGCACCTTGAAGGACGCCACCAGCGAGGCCATCCGCGACTGGGTTACCAATCCCTCGGATACGTTTTACATCATCGGGTCGGTCGTGGGGCCGCACCCCTATCCGGCAATGGTGCGCGATTTCCAGCGGGTCATAGGCGACGAGGTGCGCAACCAGCTGGCCGAAAGGGAGGGCCGGGAGCTTCCGGACGCCGTTGTGGCGTGCGTGGGCGGCGGGTCCAACGCGATGGGCATATTCTATCCCTTCCTCGCCGACGAATCAGTGGCGTTGTACGGCATCGAAGCGGCCGGCGAGGGCCTTTCGGCACGCCATGCCGCCACCCTGAGCCGGGGCGAGCCGGGAGTCCTGCACGGCGCCATGAGCTACCTGTTACAGGACGAAGAGGGACAGGTGGAACATGCCCATTCCATCTCCGCCGGGCTCGACTACCCCGGCGTCGGGCCGGAACACGCATTTCTGAAAGATGCCGGGCGGGTCCGCTACGAGTCGGTGACGGACACCGAATCATTGCAAGGCGTGCGCCTGCTCGCCCGAACGGAGGGCATCATCCCCGCCCTGGAAAGCGCACACGCCATCGCCTTTTTGCGTCGCCTGGCCCCCGATCTGCCTCCCGACAGGGTGATCGTCGTAAACTGCTCAGGTCGCGGCGATAAGGATATGGAAACCATCGCTTCCCGACTAACCGAGTAACCACGCAATCCACGTATTCATCATGTCGTCCGTTCAATCGGCCATCCGGGCCGCCAACAACCGGGGCGAGAAGGCCATGGGGCTGTTCCTGACCAACGGTTTCCCCGACCCCGATAGCACCCTGCCCCTGCTGGATACACTCGCACGATCCGGAGCCGATTTTATCGAACTGGGTATGCCGTTCAGCGATCCCCTGGCGGAAGGGCGGCCCGTCCAGCGAGCCAGCGAGCGAGCATTGCGGCAGGGCGTGCGAATGAAGGACACACTCGCTACGGCCGAACGTTTTCGCTCGCGCAACGATACACCCGTTCTCCTAATGGGGTACATAAACCCCATATTCCACTATGGGCTGAGCAACTTTTGCCGGGATGCCCGGTCATCAGGTATAAGCGGCCTGATTCTCCCGGACGTTCCGCTGGAGGAAGGCCGGGATATTGAAACCGAAGCCGAGCGGCACGGACTGGAGCTGGTCTACCTCATTGCGCCGACGACACCCCCGGAACGGGTGGCGGAAATAGACGAGCGGGCCCGCGGTTTCGTCTACGCCGTGTCGGTTACCGGAATCACCGGCAGCGGTCTCGGTGAGATCGAATCGGTGGAGCGGTACCTGGAATCCGCCCGGAGCATCGTGCGTCGCAACCCGCTCATGGTCGGGTTCGGCATACGCACGCACGACGACGCCCGGCGCCTCAGCCGCCATACGGACGGATTCATCGTCGGCTCAGCGCTCATCGACGAAATCGAACGCCGGTGGGATCAGGAAAATGCGTCGTTGGAAGATCGCCTGGAGTCGATCGGTGAGTTTGCACGTCGCCTGAAGTATGGCACACTAAGTGCTTTATAATGAATGCTTAGTGGATGCCTGATGTTGTGTTCGGTGGTTGAGCCGGCTAAAACGTTGCGCGTCGTGGGTCCGTCGTCATCGTAGAAGAACCCTCGGCAAGGCGGTGTGTAAAAGGGTATGGCAGCCACGTCTCCGAATCAAAGTCTGACCGTATGATGAGCATGAACAGCAATTACTCGATGCCGCGCGCGCTCCGGTGGCCCGGTCGCGCCGGGACCATCCTATGGGTATGTTTCGGTGCGTGGCTGGCCTCCGGTTGCGAAATGACCGGCGACTACCGCCCGGATGCCGTCGGAAAGGACGGGCTGCTGACGGTCGTGCTCGACTCGTCTCACTGGAACGGTCCGGTGGGAGAGGCGGTGCAGAACTATGTAGCTCCTTACATCGCTACGCTCCCGGGTTCAGAACGCCAGTTCGAATTACGGGTTATGGATATATCGAAACGATTCGAGGAAATCACGGCGCAAAAAAACGTGCTCATCGTCGGCGCCCTGAGCGACACCACCGCCGAGGCGAGGTTCCTCAAGTCGCGTCTGCCTGAGGGAGGAGCAGACGTCCTTCAGGACCGCAGCGGCATCGTGGTGGAAAGGCCCAACCTGTGGCGGCGCAATCAAATGGTCGTGTACGTCATGGCGTCTACCCCGCAGAAGCTGATCGAGACGCTACAGGAAAAAGGCCGGGATGTTCGGTATGTATACAACCAGGTGCTCCGTTCGCGGCTCGAACAGAATATGTTTGAAAAAGGCAGGCAGGAACCCGTCGAGGAGCAGCTGATGGAAAAACACGGCTTCGCCGTGAACGTCCAGCACGACTACTTCGTAGCCGTCGATACCACCAACTTCGTGTGGCTCCGGCGGGTGCTGTCGGATACCTGGCGCAGCTTCTTCATTCATTACATCGAGGATGCCAACCCGGCGGCGCTCGATCCGGAATGGATTTATTCCGTTCAGGATTCCCTTCTCCAGACGTATATTCAGGGCACGCTCGGCGGATTCGTGCAAATCGACCGGCGCAGGCCGCTGGAAACGGAAAACATCAATTTCCTGGGCCGGTACGGATTCGAAACGCGCGGGTTATGGCACATGGTTCAGCCTCGCGAGGATGGAACCCTGGCCGAGTTCGGCATGGGCGGCCCATTCGTGTCGTACGCATTCTACGACGAGCCGAGCGGCCGGATTTACCTGATGAACGGACTGGTTTTCGCGCCGGGCCACGACAAACGTGAATTCGTCCGGCAGCTCGAAGTCGTTGCTCATACCTTCCGGACTCGCGCCGAAGCAGCCCGGCCCGAGGGACAGGTTGCCGCCGGATTGTGAGTGCCGCAACGCTGCGGATCGGAATGAGTCGGGTTTGCTCTCCTGTAAACGGAGAATGGAACTCTCACGGCCTGTCCATCCTTTTTTCTGCTTCTCTGTTTAACCATACACCATGACTGCTGAAGTTTCCAATACGACGTCATCCGTCCTTCGGCTCGGTCTGCCCAAAGGCAGCCTGCAGCAAGCCACCTTCGAACTGCTCGACCGGGCGGGATACCACTTCGGTATTCGCGAGCGATCCTACCTCCCCTCCATCGATGACGACGAATTATCCGCAATGCTCGTACGCGCACAGGAGATCGCACGGTACGTTCAGGAGGGGGTGTTCGATGCGGGCATCACCGGACGCGACTGGGTGATCGAAACGGACGCCGAGGTCGTCAAGGTGGCGGATCTGATATATTCCAAAGCTTCCATGCGGCCGGTCCGCTGGGTGCTGGCCGTTCCCGAGAGCTCCTCCATCCATTCCGTAAAGGACCTTCAGGGCCTGCGTATCGCAACGGAGGTGGTGAACATCACACGGAAGTGGCTGGAGCAACACGGGGTGCAGGCGGACGTCGAGTTTTCCTGGGGGGCTACGGAAGCCAAATGCCCGGAGTTGGTGGATGCCATCGTAGAGGTGACGGAAACGGGTTCTTCGCTGCGTGCCAACAAGTTGCGCATCGTGGAAACCCTTATGGAGTCGAACACGCAGCTCATCGCCAATCAGGAAGCCTGGGCCGACCCGTGGAAGCGGATGAAGATCGAAAATATCGCGATGCTCATGCAGGGAGCCATCCGGGCGGAAGGACGGGTAGGGCTGAAGATGAACGCCCGTCGGGATGCGCTGCCTTATATAACCGGTCTGCTTCCCGCCCTGCGGCGGCCTACGGTATCCCCGTTGGCCGGAGATGAGGAATGGGTAGCCATCGAGACGGTCATCGAGGAAAAGGAGGTGCGCAAGCTCATCCCGGAGTTGAAACGGGCCGGGGCGGAAGGCATTATCGAATACATGCTCAATAAAATCCTTCCCTGACGCGCCGGCTGGTTAGGGAGCGGCAAGGTTCTATCTCGCCCCGTCCTGCCCAAATCAAATGGGTCGGCCGTTTTGATGTCAGGTATCTTCACGGCAGACATCGAAACGGTGCGCCGCCCCGATCATCTCCGATTCCCTATCGAACAAGCATGAATCACGGAGCGGGTTGAAGTGGGTCGGGATACAGAAACGAGTACCCCAATACGGCCTTCAGCCTTTCATTCGAGACGGTTTTCCCCGACGGGTGTTCCGAGGGCGTGAATTCGGGCGGCGTCAATCCCAGCCGTTGGGCCATAGCGGAGTAGAACGAAGCGCGTACGGGGTGTACGTCGGAGCAGACGTTAAACACGCCGTGCAGATCGGGGCGAGCCAGGATGCATTCGATGACACGCAGCACGTCATCCCGGTGAACCAGGTTTACGGGCGCCTGTCCTCCTTCCAGCCCCGTTCGCCCCGCCAGGAAGCGGCCGGGCTGCCGGTCGTACCCATAAAGGCCCCCGAGCCGAAGCACCACCGTGGACGGCTCGCTCTCTTCAAGCAGCAGCCGTTCCGCCGGTACCATTTCTGAATCCTCCCGGACCGGACTCTCCTCCGTTACCTCGCCGCCGTCCGGTTCATAAACCGACGTGGAGCTTGCCAGGATAATGCGTTTAACCCCTTCACCCCGGAGCCTATCCCGTACCAGACGTATCCGCCGGATGTAGCCGGGCCCGTTTCTACGGGGCGGGATGTTAATGAAAAGGAGATCCGTATCGAAAAAAGCCCGGCGCTCACCGGCCATCTCATCATCCCCGAGCTGCAGCAGGTAGGGCTCGATCCCGGCTTCTTGCAGGTGGGGAAGCTTCTCCAGTGTCGTAGTGGAGCCTTTTACGTACCACCCGTTCGCGGCCAGGCGGGCTCCGAGAGGCAGGCCGAGCCAGCCGCAGCCGAGTATCGAGACGGTTTCCATAGCTGTATCGCCGTGTGTATTTCCAGTTTCGAGACGTTTACCTGCTCACCCATCCCGCTCAACGAACGGCGAGCACCTGAAAAACAATGGCGGACAAAATATTACGTTCCGGAGCGTGCTTCACGATCCCGGAGCCCGTACTATTTACCCCCGAAAAGAATAATCTGTTCGCACGTGCACAGTGCATTCCTCCTGTCCAATTTCGGGACGCCGCCGTCCTTCGACGAAAGGGTAGGCTCTCGTTGTCCATAGGAAGTATGAGTGAACTACCCGCCCAGCCGGCGAGCTCAGCGATAAAGGTAGCCATAGGAATATTCGCCAGCCGAATCGTCGGCTTGCTCAGGCAGCGAGCAGTGGCGCATTTTTTCGGCATCGGGGCGCATGCCGACGTGTTTCAGGCTGCGTTCCGAGCGCCCAACCTGCTTCAGAACCTGTTGGGCGAAGGCACCATTTCGGCAGCGTTCATCCCGATTTACAGCCAGATGCTGGATGAGGGCCGGCATGAGGATGCGGGGCGATTCGCGGGCGCTATCTTCGGTCTGCTGATTGCTACAGCGGCCAGCCTCGCTCTCATCGGCGTGCTGCTGGCCCAACCCATCGTCACTGTATTCGCTCCCGGATTCCTGGCCGATTCCGGACGAGTGGCCGAAGGCGCCGCCGAGGTGGATCGGTTCGCCCTGACGGTTAAGGCCGTTCGGATCATCTTCCCGATGACGGGCATCCTGGTGCTTTCCGCCTGGGCGCTGGGGGTGCTGAACAGCCACCGCAAGTTTCTGCTGCCGTACCTGGCCCCTGTGGCGTGGAACGCCGCCATCATCGCCGGACTGTTCATCGCGGGAAGCGCTGCGGCGAGCCGGCCGGCCGAATCGCTCACAACGGAGACGCTCACCCGGATCCTGCTGGCGGGATGCTGGGGTGCACTGGTTGGCGGACTGCTTCAGTTCCTCGTTCAGGTTCCGGGGGTCTGGAAGGTCATAAAAGGGTTTCGCCTGACGCTTTCCACGCGCGTGCCCGGCGTCAGGGCCTCGCTCCGCGCGTTCGGCCCGGTGGTGGCGGGCCGAGGCGTCTATCAACTCTCCGCTTACCTCGATCAATTCCTCGCTTCCTTCCTCGCTGTGGGCGCGTTGAGTGCGATTCTGTACGCTCAGTTACTTTACCTGCTCCCGATCAGCCTGTTCGGCATGTCGGTAGCGGCATCGGAGCTGCCGGAGTTGTCCAGGATACGCGAGCAGGACATTACCCCTTTCGCGGGCCGTCTCGAACGATCCTTCCGGCAGATCATGTTCCTTACGCTGCCCACGCTCGTCGGGTACCTGGCGTTCGGGCTTCTGGTAGTCGGCGCGCTGTACCGTACGGGAAGTTTCGGCCTGGAGAACAACTGGCTCGTGTATATCGTGCTGGCGGCCTACAGCCTGGGCCTGCCGGCCACTACCGGCTCCCGACTGCTGCAAAACGCCTCGTATGCGCTTCGGGATACACGCACTCCGGCTCGCATCGCCGCCATACGGGTGGCCGTATCCACGGTCGTATCCATACCGGCCATGTTCCTGCTGGATCGGGTTTCCGTCGAAGCCGTCATCGGACGCTCTACGAGTGAGCAGACGCTCTTTCTCGGAGCGGCAGGGTTGGCCGTCGGGTCGGCGGTTGGGGCGTGGCTCGAACTGTGGCGGCTGCGGGTATCCCTGCGCCGGCGGCTTTCGGGATTCGACCTGCCCTGGAGGGCGCTGGCCGGGATGGTCGGCGTAGCGACGGCGGCGGTGGCTCCGGCCGCGCTGCTGTGGTGGTATGTTTCCGTCGGGGGAATCATTTTGCAGGCGCTGCTCGTCGTAGGCGTATACGCGCTGACCTACCTCGGTCTGGCTCGCCTCTTCCGTCTGGATGAAATGCAGATGTGGCTGGGGCAGGTGCTCAGGCGTTTCCGCAGTCCATGATCGGGATAAAGAACGATGAACCGACTCGATCCTCGCATCGTATCCGTCTGGATGCTCACGTCGGGCCTCTGGACGACGGGGATGGTTCTCCTTGCCCTGCTGTACGACGGCTTTCATTTCATCGGCGGGCGCGGGGGTTTCTTACCGACAGGTGTGCTCACACTCGTCGCTCTGCTCGCAGGGGCTGTCCTGACGCTCATCCTGCCTCGGCTTCGGTACCGTTACTGGCGTTACGAAATCCGACCGGAAGAGATGGTTCTGGAACGGGGAGTATTCAACCGCGTGTGTACCCTGGTGCCGCTGCGCCGTGTGCAGCACCTCGATGTGTCGCAAAATCTCATCGAACGCGAGTTCGATCTCGGGAAACTGGTGGTGCATACGGCCGGATCGGTATCGGGACAGGTGGTGCTGCCTGGTTTGCCTTTCGATGAAGCGGGCCGCATCCGGGATGACCTGCGGACGGCCATTCTGGAGGAAGCGTACTGATGGCCGAACCCCTACCGTCCGAATCGTTCCGGCGGTTGCATCCGGTCACGTTTCTTCAGAAACTGGTGGTCAGCCTGCCGGGTCTGATCGTGCTCATCCTTCCCCTTTTCCGTTCGGCCGATAAAGAGCCCCGGATTGCGCTCTTTTTTGCCGGCCTGTACGCCCTTGTCGTGGCGCCGCTGATGCTGGCCCACTACCTGCGCTTCCGGTATCGCATCACGCCGGAAGAAATCATCATCGAAAGCGGAGTGCTTACCCGGCGGGTCCGCAGCATCCCCGTAGAGCGCATTCACTCGGTGCAGATCGAGCGAAAGCTATTATCGCGCCTGACGAATACGGCAGGGGTGCGAATCGAAACGGCAGGCAGCGGAGCCGCCGAAGGAGAGCTGGACCTGGTATCGCTGGATGAAGCCCACCGCATACGGCGCGTCGTGCAGGAGTATCAACGCAGCCGCCCCGCCGTTTCCGCGCCGGACC